>USHF01000071.1 GCA_900554465.1 uncultured Collinsella sp. | reverse complement strand
GTAAGGAGTCGTCGGCAGCGTCAGATGTGTATAAGAGACAGCGCGATATACTGGCCAAGGACCTGCGTAAGCGCGGGTATGGCATCTCTACGCCACGATCCACGCGTGCGCTCAACGCCGTGGCGGAGCAGTTTAACTTCAAGCAGCTCGAGGACCTTTTTGCAGCCGTTGGCGCGGGCAAGGTCGCCCCGCGCGCTGTGGGCAATAAGGTCGAGCAAATCTTGGACCCCAAGCCCGAGGAACAGCTCACCAAGGCCGAGGCTATCGCCGAGGTCGTAAAGCAGCCCGCTCGCGGCTCCAACCGCAAGCCGCAAAAGCGCGGTAAGAGCGCCAGTAACGGCATTATCGTCAAGGGCGAGAGCAACAGCGGCCTGCTGGTCCGTCTGGCTCATTGCTGCAACCCCGTGACGGGCGACGACATCGTCGGCTTCATCACGCGCGGTCGTGGCGTTTCGGTGCATCGCGCCAACTGCCCCAACGTCAAGGGCCTTATGGAACATCCCGAGCGCATGATTGACGTAGAGTGGGATGGTGCTGCCGATACGCTTTTCCAGGTCGAGATTGTGGTCGAGTGTCTGGACCGCATGGGCCTGCTCAAGGACGTCACCATCGCCATTGGCGATGCAGGCGGCAATATTCTTTCCGCCGCCACGTCGACCAACCGCGAGGGTATTGCAACCTTGCGCTTTATGGTCGAGATCTCGGACGCGAGTGGTCTGGATCCGCTGCTGGCCTCTATCAGCAGCGTCGACTCGGTCTACGACGCGCGCCGCCTGATGCCCGGCGAGGGTGGAGCCCAGCTTAAGCGCCGCGTTTAGTCGCGACGAACGTGTCACATTATCGATATTCGCTACACTCGAGGCATCGTTTGATGCCTCGAGTTCTATAGAGAGGAGAGGGACATGAGTGCTGTGTCCTTGGATTTAACTCCCAAGGGATCGGTCGAGATTGAGACGCTCGTAAACGGTCCCATTCAGACCAATAGCTATGCTGTTATTTCGGACAATGAGTGCGTGATTATCGACCCCGCATGGGAAGGCGAGCGTTTGGTGGAGCATATTCGAGCCGAACATGCCGGTGTACGCGTGCTTGGCGCCGTATGCACTCATGGCCATGCCGATCATGTTGGTGGTGTTGCCGGCGTGCGAACCACCGTTGGCGAGGGCTGCCAGTATGAGCTGTGTGCCAAGGATGTGGCGGTGCCGCATGCGAACATCGAGGAACAGCGAGCTATGTGGGGCATTGAGACGCCTGACCCCGGGGAGCCGACGCGCCTGCTCGCCGAAGGCGATGCTATCGAGGTGGGCGATATCTGCCTGCAGGTGATCGAGACGCCAGGGCATACGCCGGGCGGGATCGTCTTGTTTGCTGCCACCGAGCAGGGGAACATTGCCTTTGTGGGCGACACACTATTCCCGGGCAGCCACGGCCGCACCGATCTTTCTGGAGGAGACGAGGCGGCGATTCTGCGCTCGCTCTCCAAGCTCGCCCGGCTTCTCCCGCCCGATACCGTTTGCCTAACCGGCCATGGCGATTCGACCACCATGGCACGCGAGCTCATGCAGAACCCTTTCATGCAGGTGTAGCTTTATAGTCAGCTCCTGAAGCACGAGAAGCGTCCAAACGTCAAGCTATTTTTCCCCAACGGGTCGATTCCGTAGGGCAAACGGTCAAAAAAAGTCTGTTTGGACGATATTCGTGAACAAACGAACGTTTATGCTCGGGTACGCCGTGGTAAAATCTCAGGCGTTATCGGAGCAACCTTACAGGAGGTTTCTTTTATGCTCGTCAACGCAGCAGACATGCTCAAGAAGGCCGAGGCCGGCAAGTACGCTCTCGGTGCCTTCAACACCAACAACCTCGAGTGGACCCTGGCTATTCTCCAGGCCGCCGAGGAGGCCAAGTCTCCGCTGATCCTTCAGTGCACCGCTGGTGCCGCTAAGTGGATGGGCGGTTTCAAGGTCTGCGCCGACATGGTCAAGGCTGCCGTCGAGGCCACGGGCGTTACCGTTCCCGTCGCCCTTCACCTCGATCACGGTTCTTACGAGGACTGCTTCAAGTGCATCGAGGCCGGCTTCACGTCCATCATGTATGACGGCTCTCACGAGGAGACCTTCCAGCTTAACCTCGACCGCACCAAGGAGCTCGTTGAGCTTGCCCACTCCAAGGGCATGTCCATCGAGGCCGAGGTCGGCGGCATCGGCGGCACCGAGGACGGCGTGACCTCCAACGGCGAGCTCGCTGACCCTGCTGAGTGCAAGCAGATTGCTGACCTGGGCGTCGACTTCCTCGCCTGCGGCATCGGCAACATCCACGGCGTGTATCCCGCCGACTGGGCTGGCCTTTCCTTCGAGCGTCTGGGCGAGATCAAGGCTCAGACCGGCGACCTGCCCCTCGTTCTGCACGGTGGTACCGGCATCCCCGAGGATCAGATCAAGAAGGCCATCTCCCTGGGCATCTCCAAGATCAACGTCAACACCGACCTGCAGCTCGTCTTCGCCAAGGGCGTCCGCGAGTACATCGAGGCTGGCAAGGATCAGCAGGGCAAGGGCTTTGATCCCCGCAAGCTCCTCAAGCCTGGTCGCGACAACATCGTTGCCCGCACCAAGGAGCTCATGGAGGAGTTTGGCTCCGTCAACAAGGCGTAAGCGTCGTTAAACTTCCCGCCGGAAGCCCCGTCCCCCTACACTGTTTCCTTTGCGCTCACCTGGCTTTGCCAGAAGTCACGCCAAGGAAACAGTTCCGGGGGACGGGGCTTCCTTCGTTTAACGCCGCAGGGTTACGAGTCTGAATTAAGGTGGCTACTGGCTTCGCCAGAAGTCGCGCAATGGGAAAAGCTCCGGGTGAACGGGGCCTCCTTTGTTAACTCGCTACAGGGTTACTGGGCTGAATTCATTTTTATAGGTACCGTTCAGCGGCGTTGATGGCTCCCTTGTTGGGGCTTTCTTTCTATCTCGTTACAATGGACTCCAGGAGTTCGAATGACTTGGAGTTTGGTGTGGCTGTTATTGATGTGCTGCCTTCGGATGGGAAGGTTATTGACGAGGGTCCTGTTGGTTGCTCTGTTGATGTTTGCTGTGATGATTTTCGCCATCTCGATATTGGGCTACCGCCTGAGATTCTTCGTCTTAAGGATGCCGGGTATTTGACGCAGGCTGTTGCCGCCTGCGATCGCCTTTTGGAGCAGAACCCTGAGCCTTCGCTGGCTGCCTGCGTTCGCGCCGAGCGGTATCGCATGATCGAGACGCCGCTTCATTTTTCGGTGTCGCGTGATCGGGCTATCGAGATGATCCGCGAGGAGTGGCCTGAGTTTACCGAAGAGCAGTTTGACGACCTGATTGACCGCAAGCGTATCGATTGGCGCTTTATCGATGGCGAGCTGTTCGTTCTTGACAACTTCCTTGATTCTTTGCGCGTGTATCCCAAGGAGGTTCCGGGTCTGCGTCCCGATTCTGCGGATGGAATTGCGCTGCGCAACCAGATGCTCGAGGAGATGGAGTCGCAGGGCGGGCTGTCTCGCACCATTACGCTTAAGGCATGCGTGTCTGTCCCCGGTGCTTTGGAGGGGGAGACCGTTCGCGCGTGGCTTCCCGTTGCCGCCGCCTGCCGCCAGCAGTCCCAGGTCGAGATACTTGATATGACGCCGGAGGGGGCCATTGCTCCTGCGAGCGCCTCGGCGCGTACTGCCTCGTGGGTCTCCTCGACCGATCGCACATTCTCGGTGACCTATCGCTATCAAATCGATGCCGCTTATCGCGATATCTATGGGGGTGCACTTCCAGCGCATCCCTGTATGGACGCGCCGTTGCCCGAAGATATTTCCGAGGACCGTCCGCACATTGCATTCACGCCGTATCTGCAGCAGCTGACGGCCGGTGTTGTTGACGGACTCGAGGATCCGCTCGATCGCGCCCGTGCTATCTATGATTACCTGACGCAGCATATCGACTATCGCTATCAGCCGCCGTACCTGCTTTTGGGATCTATTGCCGATGACTGCGCGCATTCGCTCCGTGGCGATTGCGGCGTTATGGCGCTCACGTTCATCACCATGTGCCGTATCGCGGGCGTGCCTGCCCGTTGGCAGAGCGGCCTGTATGTTGCGCCCGATTCGGTGGGGCCGCACGACTGGGCAGAGTTCTATACGCCGCAGACCGGTTGGCTCAACGCCGACGTGTCATTTGGATCTTCTGCTCGCAGGATGGGGGAGGAGTGGCGCCGCCATCACTACTTTGGCAATCTCGACCCGTGGCGTATGGTGGCCAACAATCGATTCCAGGCAGAGTTTGAGCCCTCTTTCGACGGCATGCGCGAGGACCCTTACGATAACCAGATGGGTGAGGCTTCGGTCGACGGTCGCGGATGCCGTCAGCGTGAGATGCTCCGCACGGTCGAACTCATCGAAATGCTCGAAGTTCCATTTTCGGACTAATCAACAGAAAGCTGTGATAAACTAACTCACGCATTACGTGCCCGAGTGGCGGAATTGGCAGACGCAGTGGACTCAAAATCCACCGTTGGCAACAACGTGCGAGTTCGAGTCTCGCCTCGGGCACCATACATGCAAGTGAGCGTTCAAGGTGGTCAAGGCCCCTTTTTCGTGCCGAACTCGCGTGAGCGCGCGGAGCGTTAAGCAAACAGGCCTGTGGCCTGTTTGTAGCGGAGCGTGGCGAGGGCGCCATGCGCCTGAAGCCCGGGGCTTCGCGAAGCGAAGGCCCTTCGAGTCTCGCCTCGGGCACCATACATGCAACTGAGCGTTCAAGGGGGTCAAGACCCCCTTTTTCGTGTACGTAATGTGATAGCGCACTATACGTGTTATTATTCGGAAGGCGTTGTTCCCGCAATGCCCTAAAGAGGAACCCGAGGGTTCCCACCTTTTGGCGCCAATGAGCAGCTGACTGGTCATACAACTTAGATTCCCTTCCTCGTATCGAGGATGTCTATGTGTACGACCTGGTTGCAAAGAAGCGCCGGGTTATTTTTTTATGAATGGAGGTAGGGAAAATAGCTAAGTCTGATGACACCCGCATCAACGACGAGATCACTGCATCTTCGTGCCGTTTGATTGGCGTCGATGGCTCTCAGCTCGGCCTGTTCGCCATCCGCGATGCCCAGCGCGTCGCTGACGATCAGGGTCTCGACCTGGTCGAGATCGCTCCCAACGCGGAGCCGCCGGTCTGCAAGGTCATGGACTACGGTAAGTTCAAGTACCAGCAGGCCATGAAGGCCAAGGCCGCTCGTAAGAACCAGTCTAAGGTCGAGGTCAAGGAAATGAAGTTCCGACCCAAGATCGACGTTGGCGATTACGAGACCAAGAAGGGCCACGTTCTGCGTTTCCTCAAGAAGGGCGCACGCGTTAAGATCACCATCATGTTCCGCGGCCGTGAGATGGCTCACCCGGAGCAGGGTCTTAACGTTCTCGAGCGTCTCGCCGAGGATCTCAAGCCTTACGCTACGGTCGAGTCCAAGCCTAAGATGGAAGGCCGTAACATGCTTATGCTGCTCGCCCCGATTAAGGGCGCCTTCGATGAGGATAAAGCGGCAAGCGATACCAAGTAACTAGTGTTCTGTAACCGATTAAGGAGTATTTCATGCCTAAGATGAAGTCCCACAGCGGCACCAAGAAGCGTTTCCGCAAGACTGGCACCGGCAAGCTTATGCGCGCCAAGGCTTTCAAGAGCCACATCCTGAGCAAGAAGTCCACCAAGCGTAAGCGTGGCTTCCGTCAGGAGACCGAGATCGCCGCTGCCGACCGCAAGGTCATCAAGTCGCGTCTCGCCTAAGTTCGCGTTCCCGTTTTTCGTTTTACCGTCTAGGAGTTGATAGAACATGGCACGTATTAAGCGCGCTGTTGCCGCCAAGAAGAAGCGCCGTACCGTTATGCACCGTGCGAAGGGTTACTACGGTGCCGCTTCGCGTACTTACAAGCATGCTAAAGAGCAGGTCCAGCACTCCCTGCAGTATCAGTATCGTGATCGCCGCAACAAGAAGCGCGAGATCCGCTCTCTCTGGATCACCCGCATCAACGCTGCCGCTCGCCTGAACGACATCTCTTACTCTCAGTTCATGCACGGCCTGAAGGTTGCCGGCATCGAGCTCGACCGCAAGGTTCTGGCTCAGATGGCTTACGAGGACATCGAGTCCTTCAACGAGCTGGCTGCCATTGCCAAGAAGGCTCTCGAGGCTTAATTGCTTCTTGCATCTTAAAGGGGCGCTTCCAATCCGGAAGCGCCCCTTTTTGATTGATTAGGGATGTGATCGATTTGGGACGTAGCCAAACCGATCAATTCGATAGCGTCCAAGTTGCAAGAAAGAGCAGGTAGCGTATGTGTCAAAGATTTTTGACACTCTAATCTGCGCGCAGCCATCCGTATGGGTTTGATTTTGGGATTACGCTTTGCTTGCCGGCTTCTGTTGTGTAGCCGCCCAATAAGAGTTGAGATGCATTCGAAGGGAACGCCATGCAGCTGCCAAAACACCTTAAACAGTATCGACTCGATGCTGGTTTGTCCCAGGAGGATCTTGCAAGGCGCATTTTTGTAACACGTCAGACCATCAGTAATTGGGAGCGCGGTAAAACGTACCCCGACATCCAGAGTCTCCTACTGCTGTCTGAACAACTGGATGTAACGATTGACGAGCTTGTTAAAGGCGACATTTCAATAATTAGAGAAAGGGTTGAACGCGATAGGGGCACGCTCTATCGCTTGGGTGCGGGGATGTTGGCTGGGCTTCTTGCGTTTACCGTCTCTATGGCCTGGCTCATGTGGCAACAAAACCACGGGTGGGGGATGGTCCAGTGCGTTCCGACGATGGTGTTGGCAGGCGTCTTTGGTGCTGGCGCAATGTGCTGCGCGCTTGCAGCGGAACATATCAAGAAGAAGAATGATTTGGTGACGTATCAAGAGATATCCGACTTCTTGGACGGAAAGAAGGCGGACAGCGAAGAGACGAGGACGGGCTGGGCTTACGAGCATCCACAGCTTGCGAATGCCATCAAGTTTGCCGCAGCGGCTCTTATTGGACTAATCGTTTTTGAACTCGTTAACGCTGCTATGTCCCATTTCTAATGGGTATACAGCCATTAATGCGGCCGAAGCTTAACCGTTGGAAAACCGAAGGGCCGCTCTAATAGGGGGGCCGCGGCCCTGTTCTTTCTAGTCTCTCACAGAGAAGGTCCCATCCTCATTTGTGTAGGAACCGTGGAGGCCCAGATTCCCGCCCCCGGGGCCCCTCCGGTCTGGCAATATATCTCCTTGCCGCGCGGCCCGGTCGGACCGGATC
>USHF01000070.1 GCA_900554465.1 uncultured Collinsella sp. | reverse complement strand
TATAAGAGACAGCTCCTGGGCCTTGTCCGCCGCGGCAAGCCTGGCCTGCAGCTCGGCAATCTGAGCATCACGTGCAGCCAAATCGTTTTGAGCAGCATTGCGCGCCACCGACTCGACGAGCTTGGCTTCGTCATCTTTGCGCTCCAGCTGCGCACGCAAATTGTCGATTTCTCGCTGAAGCTCGGCGTTTTCCTTTTGAGCATCGGCACGGGCCTCAACCGCCGCGCGCTGACTTGCGCTCTCGCGCTCTGTGGCAGCGCCCTCGAGCTTGGCGCGCAGCTCGGCAAGCTCAGCGTCGCGCTTGGCAACCTCTTGTGCCAGCTTCTGCTCCGCGGCGTTCTTCTGCTCGACAAGTTGAGCGTTGCGCTGAGACTCTGCCTTTTGCAAGGCAGCCGTCGAACGCGAGCGCTCAAGCTCCAGCGCCTGCTCGCCCTCGCGCTGGACTGCCTTCACACGCTCATCCAGGTCGCGCGAAAACTCGGCATTGCGCACTTGCTTGACGATGTCCGCATAGCCAGACGCATCGACCTTAAAAACTTCGCCACAATGCGGGCACTTGATCTCGTTCATAGCAGCTCCTCGATGGACGCAAATTTCAACCGCCTACACTCTACCGCGCCGCACGGACAAAAAGGGCGCCGCCGCCATAATGGCAACGGCGCCAGAACCACCACAAAGGTGCCTGTCCCCTTTGTGGTGGTTCTGGCGCCCTATAGTCCAAAGAAGCCAAGGATTTGATCTCGGCTTACGGGCTTGTACTCGTTGGCGTCGAGGCCCACATCGTAGCGGTAAATGGGACGCTCGCGATCGCGGTTGCGTGCGTTGGTGCGGTCTCCCCTGCTGTGGATATGCCCATGCAGCATGATGGCACCACGCGCCTTGCCATTCCAGCTGAGCATGGGGTAGTGGCTCATAACTAGACGATGGCCCTTGGCATAGCCGGGAGCAATCTCCAAGTAATCGCGCACGTCTTCCCATATATGCGGCGCGTCCGGATCTTCCCAGTCGCCGTCATGGTTGCCACGGATGAGCGTCACATTCTTGCATTCGATACGCTCGCGCAGGCGCACCGCCTCCGCCAAGGGCAAGCGATAGGTAAAGTCACCCAGAATATAGAGACGATCGTCCGCAGCAACGCACTCATTGATGGCATTGATGACCTTACGATTCATCTCCTCGACCGAACCAAACGGTCGATCCATGTCGTGCAAGATATTCGTATCGCCCAGGTGCAGGTCGGCGGTAAACCACATCATCGTCCATGTCCTCATTTCGCAACGCGTCAAACTCGTGCTAAGTATACAGACGCAGCGATGTGGCGGTTATCCAAAGAGCCCGCCGAACAGTCCGCGGCGGCGTTTGTCTTGCTTTTTCGAAGCGTCACCCTGGGCATTCTTGTCCTTTTGCTTTTTGCGATCCTGCTCCAACTCATCGTCATCGAGTAGCATATCCCACTCAAACGGATCGTCTGCCAGATCGAACTGGTCGTCGTCATCAAACATGGCAGTCCCCTTTACCGACTAGCGAGCATCCACCACGTAGAGTCCAACGCGCACCTGATGCCACGGGCTGCGTTCGGGAGCGACCTGTTGCACGCGGGCCTCAAATACGTCATCGTGGCCGTAATACATCATCAAGGACAGCGGGCCGACCTCGTTTCCCGGAACATAGCCAAGTTTGGTCTTGCCATAGTAGATTGCAACCGCCTCGGAGTCATGGGGATTATCGCGCTCGGCGCACAGCGTCAGTTTATCGCCCGCTTTAAGATCGCCCAAGACCAAGGCGCCATCGGCATACTGAAATCCCGCAATATGAAACGACAGAAGAACACGTGAAGGCTCGTACATAGCAACTCCCCTAACGGCCGGATAAACCGGCGTTTAACCTTATAGAGAAGTCTACGAACTCGCGCGGACACAAATTCGCCCCACCTCGTGTCTTTTCGACCGTTTGTCGCTACACCATCTGATTCTAATGCACAAACATGCGCACGAACTTGTGCTTCCAGCTTGCGTAGGGCGCATAGCGGAATGGCACGTCCAGCCAGGTTGCCTTGTTCACGATGCTCTTCTTGTGGCTAAACGTATCGAAGCTTTCGCGGCCATGGTACTGCCCCATGCCGCTCGCGCCCATGCCGCCAAAGCCCATATGGCTCGTAGCCAAGTGCATGATGGTGTCGTTAACGCAGCCGCCGCCAAAAGGCACGTAGCGCACAAAGCGCTGCTGAACCTCGCGATCCCGACTAAAGATATACAGGGCCAGCGGCGTCGGACGATCCGTAATAAACGTCTCGGCCTCGTCTAGGCTCTCAAACGTCAGTACCGGTAAGATGGGGCCGAAAATCTCCTCCTGCATTACGGCGTCCTCAGGCGCCACACCGTCTAAAATCGTCGGCTCAATCTTGAGCGACGACTCGCGCGCCATGCCCCCCAGCACAACCTTATCGGGGTCGATCAGCCCGCGCACGCGCGCGAAATGCTTGGCGTTGACGATATGCCCGTAATCCTCGTTATCGAGCGGGTGCTCGCCAAACATGCGACGGACCTCTTCCTTGATGAGGCCCAGCAACTCGTCGTGCACGCGCATATCGACCAGCAGATAGTCGGGCGCTACACAGGTCTGGCCCACGTTGAGCCATTTACCAAAGGCGATGCGGCGTGCCGCGACCTTCAAGTTTGCCGTCGCATCCACGATGCAGGGACTCTTTCCGCCCAGCTCAAGCGTCACAGGCGTGAGGTTTTTGCTCGCGCGCTCCATGACGAGCTTGCCGACCGGAACGCTACCGGTAAAGAAAATCTTGTCCCAGCACTCGTCGAGCAACGCTTCGTTCTCGGCACGCCCGCCTTCGACGACCGTCACCAGGCGCGGATCAAATGCTTCCTCGCAAATCTGCCTGAGCACCGCGCTCGAAGCCGGCGCATAGGCGCTCGGCTTGATGACGACGGTATTGCCTGCGGCAAGGGCGCCAGCGAGCGGCTCGAGCGTCAGCAAAAACGGATAGTTCCAGGGCGCCATGATGAGCGTGACGCCATAGGGCACGGCTTGCGTCTTGCACACGCTCACGGCGTTAGCGAGGTCACACGGACGCAGGCGCGGACGACTCCATCGAGCCACATGCGCAATCTGATGACGAATCTCGGAAAGCGACGTGCCGATCTCGCACATATATGCCTCGTCATGCGACTTTCCCAAATCGGTCTTGAGCGCATGGGCAATATCGGCCTCGTGCGCCCGTACCGTATCGCGTAAACTCACGAGAGCGCGACGTCGAGCATCGACATCAAACGTAGCGTGCGTCTTAAAGTAGGTGCGCTGATCGCCGACGATGCGCGCAATTTCCTCGGTGTTCATGGCAACCTCCTAGTTCTCGTCCTCAAACATACCACCTGCAACAACTTCGTACATATGCTCGAGCTCCAGGCGGTCCATTAAAAGAGGAACGGGGTACAAGGGATTGGCCTCGGCATCGGCATGCGCCGCCATCTCGGGAATGTCGGAGCGGCGAATGCCCAGGACATATTTGGGGATTCCCAGGGCCTCGTTCATGCGGTCGACCCAATCGATAAAGGCCTCGGCCGCAAGACTGTCCTGCGCGGTAGCCGGCGCAATGCCCGCCATGCGAGCAAGATCGGCAAGCTTGGGGGCGGCGGCGTCACCATAAGCGCGAAGTATGTGCGGCAGGATGATGGCGTTGGCCAAGCCGTGCGGAATCCCGTAACGCCCGCCCAGGCTGTGTGCGATGGCATGAACGTATCCAACATAGGAGCGCGTAAAGGCAACACCCGCCTTATACGCCGCCGAAAGCATATTGCGGCGCGCACGCATGTCGTCGCCATGCTCATAGGCCTCGAGTAAATTGTCGTGGATGAGCTGCACCGCCTGTCGCGCCATCTTGCGCGTATAGGGCGTAGTGCTTCGCCCGATAAAGGCCTCGACAGCATGCGTCAGGGCATCCATACCCGTCTGCCCCGTAATGGAGGCGGGCAGACCGCGCGTAAACTCGGGGTCGTGCACCGCAAAGCGCGGGATAAGCACAAAGTCGTTAATGGGGTACTTGTAGTGCGTCTCGCCATCGGTAATTACCGCCGCTAGTGTGACTTCGCTTCCCGTACCGGCGGTAGTGGGAACCGCAATAAGCAGCGGCAGACGACGATGAATCCGCAGCAGCCCGCGCATCTTGTTGATGGGCTTGTTTGGCTGCGCGATGCGTGCTCCCACGCCCTTGGCACAGTCCATGGCCGAACCACCGCCAAAGCCGATAATGGCCCGGCAGTCGTTCTCGCGATACAGCGCCGCCGCTTCCTCCACGTTTGAGACCGTGGGGTTCGCACGCGTTTCGGCATAGACCGTAACGCCAATTCCCCTGGATGCGAGCGCCGTCTCGAGCGGCGCCGTGAGCCCCAGACGGGCAATGCCGGGATCCGTTACCATAAGAACCCGCTGTATCGAGCGCTTTTGAAGCACCGCGGGCATATCCTCGGCATGCTCCAAAATGCGTGGCTCGGTATAGGGCAGCACCGGCAATGCGATGCGAAAAACCGTTTGATACGTTCGGCACCAGGCGCGGCGGGCTAGATGCATAAAGGAAACTCCTTCATTTGTTGATTCGTCAACATTTGCTCGACCGATTGTACTCAGCGGCGGTCAAAGACGGCCTGCCAATCGTTAATCAATCAACATCTTCATATCTCAAAATTGTTTTATTAAAAATCATTCCTAATAGGCTTCACTTTCAGTCTCATTTATGGATAATAGAACTCGTCAAGACGCACGTCCGGAGAGGGCCCTTATGGGACCGGGCGAGCGCACCATCGCCATCGATCGAAAGGATCGAATCATGAAGTTTGTTTGCCCCGTTTGCGGTTATGTGGAAGAGTTCGACGGCGACCAGCTGCCCGAGGACTTCAAGTGCCCCCAGTGCGGCGTTCCCGGTTCTCGTTTCCTGAAGCAGGAGGAGGGCCAGCTCGAGTGGGCTGCCGAGCACGTCGTGGGCGTCGCCAAGATGGAGGGCGTCTCCGAGGACATCGTTGCCGACCTGCGCGCCAACTTTGAGGGCGAGTGCTCCGAGGTCGGTATGTACCTGGCCATGGCTCGCGTCGCTCATCGCGAGGGCTATCCCGAGATCGGCCTGTACTGGGAGAAGGCTGCCCACGAGGAGGCGGAGCATGCCGCCAAGTTCGCTGAGCTCCTGGGCGAGGTCGTGACCGACTCCACCAAGAAGAACCTCGAGATGCGCGTTGAGGCCGAGAACGGCGCCACCGCCGGCAAGACCGATCTTGCTAAGCGCGCCAAGGCCGCTGGCCTCGATGCCATCCATGACACCGTGCACGAGATGGCTCGCGACGAGGCCCGCCACGGCAAGGCTTTCGCCGGCCTGCTCAAGCGCTACTTTGGCTAAGCCAACCGCCTGAGACATAACCTCTAGCTCGATGAGGCCCGGACCGCATGGTTCGGGCCTTTTTCGTGGGCTTATTGCAGCTGCTCTTGAAGAGCGATGAGCGACTGAGGGCTCAGGTCGTCGTATTGTATGAGGACGCGAGATGGAGCGTTCTTAGTCGATGCCCGATCACCCGTCCACAGGCAATCGGCGATGTTGACATAGGAAATACGAGCGTCAGCAAGAGCCTTCGCGAAACTCTTCCCCGCTCCGTCCTCGGACAGGGCAACGGTGCAGTAAAGGCCCGCGTCCGCATGCTCGATCGAAACCTCCCCTGCCGGAAACGCTTTCCGCACAAGCGCCGCCAGGCCATCACGCGCCTCGCGAGCACGAACGCGCACGCGGTTCACATGTCGCTCGTAATCACCCGATTCCAGCAAACGAGCCAAAGCGACCTGGTCAACAGAACTCACCGACGAGGCGTAAAAACCAAGGTTGCGCCTAAACCGCTCCATTAGCTCGTCGGGCAGCACCATGTACGCTAGACGCAACGCCGATGACAGGCTCTTCGAAAACGTGTTGGTGTAGATAACCGACTGGGCGGCATCGATCGACGCGAGCGCGGGAATCGGTTTGCCGGCAAGGCGAAACTCACAATCAAAGTCATCTTCGATGAGATACCGACCCGGTCGCTCGGCGGCCCAGCTGAGCAGCGCGTAGCGACGCGCAATGCTCGTCACAAGGCCGGTCGGATACTGATGGGACGGCATCAGATGAAGGACATCGGTCCCGCTTTTCTGCAGAGTGCTCAAGACCACGCCCTCATCATCCAACGGGATATGTCGAACTTTGCAGCCCATGGCCTGATAGATGCGCGTCAGGCGCAAATAGCCCGGATCCTCAACGGCATACACCTTGTCGGCTCCAAGCAACTGAACCAACATGGTATCGAGCAGCTGGGCGCCCGCACCGATAACGATGTTGTCGGGGTCGACATTCATACCCCTTGTCCCGCGCAGGTGGTGAGCAATTGCGCGTCGTAGCCGAGCGGTGCCCTGTGCCGGCGCAGTCGAAAAGATTTCGCGTTCGTCTTCGGATGCCAGCGTCGCCCGCAGCGTGCTTTGCCAAAGCCGCGCCGCCTCCAAAGCGGAAGGAGAAAGCGCATCAAATCGCTCGACCTGGCCGTTGATTTCATGTGCGCTGGGGCCCGCGGAGACGGCATCTCGGTCGATGCCCTCCGCAGCCGAAGGCAAAACCGGTGCATCCGGAAGCTCGCAAGCGTAGTAGCCCCGACGCGGCATTGAGCAAATATAGCCCTCGGCAAGTAACTGGTTATATGCATTCTCGATGGTAATGACACTGATTCCCAGATGACTGGCAAAGGCGCGCTTAGACGGAAGATGTTCCCCCGCCGCAATGCGTCCAGCTACGATATCATCTCGAATTTGCTGGTAAACATACTCATAGAGCGATGCTTCGCCGCGTTTTTCCAAATTGTAGTCAAGCATGTGTTTGCCACCTGACCTTATCGCGCTGTTCAATCTGGTATTAGTCTGACCTTGTAATTATCTCGAAAACTGAGTATTTCGCCATACCCAGCTCCCCGATAGGATGTTCCGTCAAGCAATGCACATGCCAACCAAGGGAGCAACCATGGTAGAACAGACCAGCAAGGCCGATCGCGTCAAACTCAACCGCGAGCTCGCGCAGATGCTCAAGGGCGGCGTCATCATGGACGTCACCACTCCCGAGCAGGCACGCATCGCCGAGGAGGCAGGCGCCTGCGCCGTCATGGCTCTCGAGCGCATCCCGGCCGACATCCGTGCCGCAGGCGGCGTCTCGCGTATGAGCGATCCCAAGATGATCAAGGGCATCCAAGAGGCCGTCTCCATCCCCGTCATGGCCAAGTGCCGCATCGGTCACATTGTCGAGGCGCAGATCCTGCAGGCCATCGAGATCGATTACATCGACGAGTCCGAGG
>USHF01000069.1 GCA_900554465.1 uncultured Collinsella sp. | reverse complement strand
TACCTATACGGTGCGGTTCGTCGACACCATGGGCGCGGGGCTCGACCCCTCCAAGGTGGCCGCGAGCGTGCGCGTGTACGTGGCGGCGGGCGCGGACGGTGGCTTCGACGCCGTCCAGACCGGCAAGGACGGCCGAGCCGACACCGAGCCCGCGAAGGGCTGGACCGACATCACGGCCCAGTGCGCCACCAAGGTAGCGGTTGACGGAACCTTCACCGTGCGTACCGGCGACCTCATCGCCGCGCTTGGCGGGGCCGACGCCTTCACCGCGGGCGCCCGCGTGGTCGCCGTGTACAACGCGCCGCTCAACAGCGCGTGCAACCACGGCATCGCGAAGGGCAACCCCAACGAGGTCTACCTGCGTTACCCGCGCTCTCCCTTTGCCGACCAGTTCAGCGATGCCGGCTTCACTCGCACGCCGAGCGATGATGCGTGCGCCTACACCTGGGATCTCGCGCTCACCAAGCGCGGCAGCGACGGCGACAAGCCGCTTGCCGGGGCGGTCCTGAGCATCGCCGACGACCGCGGCCGCACGCTAGCGGCCGATGGCACGTGGGATGCGGAGGGCAAGGCCACCGTCACCACGGGCGAGGACGGCCGCGTGACCGTCTCGGGCGTGGACTCGGGCAAGCTGGAGGTCCGCGAGCTCAAGGCGCCCAAGGGCTACACCGCCTTTGAGGGCACGTGCTGCGTGACGGTCAAGGCCGAGGGCCTGGATGTCGACCAGGTGGCGGCCGCCAAGCCTAAGGTGACCGTATCGGCCGAAAGCCCTCTGCGAGTTGATGCCGCCGATGCCGGGAAGGGTTTAGTCGAGTTGTCGGTGCTTAACACCCCAAGTAACGAAGTGAGTCGAGGCTTTATGCCCTCGACGGGAGATAGAACGTTGGTGTTGGTAACGGCTTTGGCCGTCATCGGAGTAGTGGCTATTGTCGTCGCGCTCGTCATCAAGCGGGGAGGAGGTCGCCATGATAAATAATTGCCCCCCCCTTGCTCAGTGGCGTACTACCTCCGTAGCGATTAGAGCGCAGGGAAATGAGCCTGCTGACTTTTGGTGATGACGAGAATTAAAGCAACCTCCAAGAAAGAGGTCCCAACATGAAAACAACCAAGAACATCGCACGCCTGGCAGTAACCGCCGGCCTCACCGCAGCCCTGAGCTTCGGCGGCGTGATGGCGACAGTCACGATGGCGTTTGCTGCGGAGGGTGCTGCCCCCAGCTATTCGCTCACGATTAACAAGTCCGTGGACAATGACTCCACTTCGTTCAAGGCGTATCAGATTTTTAAGGCTGACGTTATTGACGGAAAGTCCGGTAAGGTTGCGTCCAACATTGAGTGGGCGAGTGATGACGCAGAGACTGCGGTCCTGAAGGTGCTTGTTGATAATAATGCCCCAGGGATTACCTTAGACTCGACCGCTTCTGACGTTGCCGACTACCTTTCCAAGATCACTGATACCACTGATACCACGAGTCTGCCGCAGAGCAGCATCCTTAACAAGATTGCCTTGGCTGTAGAGAAGAGTGTTACCGCTACGGGCGATTCCTTTGCCGCCGGTCGCGCTTTCACCACTACGAGCGCTGGCTACTACCTGTTCATGACCGATACCGACTCGCTCAGTGCGAATGAGAAGCAGACCGGTACCTCGCCGATCTTTGCAGTCGTGGGCGGCAACGCAGTGGTCGTTACCGAGAAGACGAGCATCCCGACCGTGACGAAGCAGGTCAAGGACGATGGTGCGGACAACGACTGGAAGTACAAGGCGGACTCCCAGATGGGTCAGACCGTTCAGTACAAGCTGACCGGCACGGTTGCAAGCAATGTCGACACGTTCAGCACCTACTATTATGAGTTCCACGATGAGCTGTCTGCCGGTTTGACTGTTGATAAGTCCACTGTCAAGGCCGTGATTGGTGAGACTCAGATCACGCCTACTTCTGTGACCGTGTCTGATCCCGATTCAAATGGCAGAACGGTCTTGAGCGTAAAGTTTGACGATCTTAAGGCTGCCGCCACGGCGGCCGGCGTCACTGTCGGCGAGCATACAAGGGTCGTTGTCACGTACAGCGCCAAGCTCGACCCGAATAAGTCCCAGCATGTCGTTGTCGGTGGCACGGGCAACTCCAACACCGTCAAGCTCATCTACTCCAACAACCCTGGCCACGATTCCCGGGGTGAGTCTGTGCCCGACACCGTGCGCGACTACACCTATGCGCTCAAGCTCGTCAAGAAGGACGCGACGGATGAGAATAAGATACTTAAGGGCGTAAAGTTCACCATCCGTGCCACTGATCCCGACGATATTGCATCCAAGGACATGTATGTCCAGGAGAATGGCTCCCTCGGTACTGAGGCTTATGAGTTCACGACCACCGACTCCGGCGAGATTAACGTCAAGGGCCTCGATGCCGGCACCTACACCGTCAAGGAGACCCAAACGCTCGCCGGCTATAACACCATCCCCGAGTTCACCTTCACCATCAAAGCCATTGGATTCAACCAAGCAGAGGGAGAGGGAGAAAACAAGATTACGGTCAAGACGAGCACCAGGGGTTCCAATTTGGTCGAGGTTGACACGACTAACACGGACAACGGTACTGCTGCCTTGATCGTCAAAAACAAGCAGGGTTCCGGCCTCCCGCTCACCGGCCTTAACGGCGTGACGTTCACTTGGATCGCTGGTGGCGCGGTGCTGTGTATCGGCGTGGCTCATCTCATCCGCAGCCGTAAGCAGGCTGAGGAGTCCGAGCAGGAGTAACGCTCGCTCACCCATCCCTTTGGCAGGTGGGATGTGATGGCCATGAGACTTGCGGACACTTTTCTCGTCCATCCACGTTCTTGCTTTGTCATTTTCTTTTCGGGGCAGACTCCGCACTGGATTCTGCCCCGTTTTTTGGGATAACGCAGCCAGCCTCCACCGTCCGATGCGGGTACGTTCGTCATCGCGTTTCTTGACTCGTATAAGGTTCGGATTAAGGTCCGTAGGCGCACGCGCGGTGCGGACGGTAGAAGGCATTTGCGCCGCAAGCGCAAATAAGAATGCCCGGGGGTCGGATCCCGGGCATTTAACTAAAGCTGAAAACTAGGCTGCCCGCGCTCCTAAGTACTTACGCGGGGTGCGTCGTTTTCTGTTGACATTGTATCCCGAATCGCCCCGCCGATTCGGGACATTTTGAAAACTCAAATGTGGGCTCATGCTCGCGCTGCGCAATGCCGCTGAGCTGCGTTGTCCGGCGTACGAGCTCGCGAATCGGCTATTATTTGTTTAGACAACTTGAGTTGTAGAGGAGTGACCGGCGATGGTGCAGGGCGCCAAACATATGAAGAGCAATAACGCCGCGGACAACGGCGGCTCAAGCCCTCAGCCCAAACCTCAACCAAAGCCCAAGCGCCGTCGCAAGCGACTGCCGCGCTGGGCCGACCGTCTCATCACCATCGTCATCATCCTTATTGGCGTGGGCCTTATGACCTGGCCGTGGATTTTGGACCGGCTCGAGGCCTCGGGCGTGTTCAACCAAATCAGCACGGTGTCCAGCACCGTGGACGCGCTATCTGCCGAGGAGCGCGAGCGCATTCTGCTCCAGGCTCGCTCCTTTAACGAGCAGCTGGCGGGCGAGGCCACCGAGCTCCCCGCCGACCAGATTGAGCCCTACGCTCAGCAGCTCATCTTTGACCGCGACCCCATGATGAGCTGGGTCGAGATCCCCTCCATCGACGTGAGCATGCCCATCTACCACGGCACGAGCGAGGAAGTCCTTATGGCCGGCGTCGGCCACCTGGAGGGCACGAGCCTGCCGGTGGGCGGCGCCTCGACGCATTGCGTGCTCACCGCGCACTCGGGCATGCGCAACCTGAGCATGTTCGACGATATTCACTCGCTGGAACCCGGCGACCTGGTGCTGCTGCACACCATGAACAAGACGCTCGCTTATAAAGTGGTCGACTCCGAAGTGGTGCTGCCCGAGGAGATGGAGTCGCTGACCATCGAGCCCGGCGCCGACAAGGTGACGCTCGTCACCTGCACGCCCTACGGCGTGAACGACCATCGCCTGCTGGTGCATTGCGTGCGCACCAAGTACAACAAGAAGGACGTCGACAAGCAAAAATCACTGGCCGGCCGCCACTGGGGCAAGCGCGAGTTTGCCGTGCTCATCGTGGTCGTAGCCATTGTGCTGTTGCTGCTGGACATCGTGATCCACGCGGTCCGCAAGCACCGCAAGGCCAAGGCCTCAGCATAGGGCATTCTCCAGAACCACCACAATGGGGGCAGGCACCTTTGTGGTGGTCGGGACTTCCAAACCATCACAACATTCGATGAAAATCGCGATTTTGGCGAAAAGCGTCGAATGTTGTGATGGTCTTCGTTGTGGACGGCGCGGTTTTCGTTATGGGCGGGATGGTTTTCGCTATGGACGGTGCGGTTTCGCTCCAGAACCGCCGGCCCGCCGCCTGCCAATCCGCCGCCCTCGTTACGTTTTCGCTGCATTTAGGTAAAGCACCTGCTCCAAGTGGCGTTGCCTTGTATACTAGAGCGGTTTATCTGTTATGCGGAAGGGAGCGCCTATGGCACTCAGCGAGAAAGACGTGCGCGGCATCGCCGAGTACGCAAAGATCGCACTGACCGATGACGAGCTCGCCCAGATGACGTCCTACATGAACGACGCCGTCCAGATGCTCGAGCCCGTCTTGCAATATGACTTGCCCGACGTGGAGCCCACGTTCCATCCCATCGGAAGCCTGTCCAACGTGATGGGCGATGACCTGCGCGAGCCCGAGCGCGACCTGCCGCTCGACGTTGCGCTCGAAAACGCCGGCAGCGCGCGCGACCGCTACTTCCGCGTGCCGTCCATTTTGGGAGAGGGGGAGAGCGAGTAATGGCGCAGAGCTTCGATTCCCTTACCGCCGCCCAGATCGCTGCGGGCGTTGCCGCTGGCGACTTTACCGCTACCGAGGTGGCCCAGGCCTCCCTTGCCGCCATCGAGGCGCGCGAGGGCGGGGTCCAGGCATTCCTGCAGGTGGCGCCCGAGCTTGCGCTCGAGGCCGCCGCGCGCGTGGATGCCGACCGTGCCGCAGGCAAGCCGCTGCCCCCGCTCGCGGGCGTGCCGCTGGCCATCAAGGACAACATGAACCTCGTGGGCACGCGCACCACCTGCGCTTCCCGCATGCTCGAGAACTACCAGAGCGTCTACACCGCCACCTGCGTCCAGCGCATGCTCGGTGCCGGCTGCCTGCCCATGGGCAAGGCCAACATGGACGAGTTTGCCTTTGGCAGCTCCACCGAGAGTTCGGCCTTCCACTGCACCAACAACCCTTGGGATACCGAGCGCGTGCCCGGCGGCTCTTCGGGCGGCTCCGCTGCCGCCGTCGCCGCGGGCGAGGTCGCGCTCTCGCTGGGCTCGGATACCGGCGGCTCCATTCGCCAGCCGGCGTCGCTGTGCGGCGTGGTGGGCTTTAAGCCCACGTATGGCGCCGTGAGCCGTTACGGCGTGGTTGCCTTTGGCTCGTCGCTCGACCAGGTGGGCCCCTTTGGCCGCACGGTCGAGGATGTCGCGCTGGCCATGAACGCGCTTACCGGCGCGGGCCACGATCCGTATGACTGCACCAGCCAGGATTGCGCCGTCGACTTTACCGAGCACCTCAACGACAGCATCGAGGGCAAGCGCGTGGGCATTATCCCCGCGTTTATGGAGGCCGAGGGCCTGACGCCCGAGGTCAAGGCCGCTGTTCAGCGCGCCGCCCAGGAGCTGCAGAACCAGGGCGCCGAGCTGGTCGAGGTCGACCCGCCGCACCTGGACGCCGCCATCGCCGCCTACTACGTCATCGGCCCGGCCGAGGCGTTCTCCAACCTGGCTCGCTTCGACGGCATTCGCTACGGCTATCAGGAGGAGGGCTGCGCCAACCTGTCCGACCAGAGCTCGCTTTCGCGCGCCCACGGTTTTGGCGCCGAGGCCAAGCGCCGTCAGATGCTCGGTGCCTACCTGCTGAGCTCGGGCGTGTACGACAAGTACTACTACGCTGCGCAAAAGGCCCGTACGCTCATCACGCAGGACTACGACGCCGCGTATGCCAAGGTGGACACCATCCTCATGCCCGCCTCGCCGCGCACGGCCTTTAAGTTTGGCGAGATCAGCGACCCCACGCAGATGTACCTCTCCGACCTGTACACCATTTCGCTCAACATTTGCGGCAACGGTGGTATCTCGGTGCCGCTGGGCCTGGGTGAGGACACCAAGCTGCCCGTTTCTGCCCAGTTGGTGGGTCCGGCCTTTAAGGACCGTCAACTGCTCACGTTTGCCCGCGCCCTGGAGCGCGGCTTTGCCGATGCCGCCACGGGTGCGCCCGCGCTTTCCGTCGCGCCCGATTTTGCCGGGAAGGGAGGCGAGCTGTAATGAAGGAGCTTTCCGAGGTCCTGCAGGATTGGGAGGCCGTGATCGGCCTGGAAATCCATACCGAGCTCACCGCACTCGATACCAAGATGTTCTGCAATTGCAAGCTCAGCCACGATGACGAGCCCAACGCCAACGTGTGCCCGGTGTGCCTGGGCCTGCCCGGTGCGCTGCCGGTGCCCAACAAGCGCGCCATCGAGAGCATCGTCAAGGCCGGCCTCGCTACCAACTGCGAGATCCAGCGCCACTCGATGTTCTACCGCAAGCACTACTTCTATCCCGACATGGCCAAGAACTTCCAGACCACGCAGGGTCCGGTCGCCTTTGCCATGTACGGTCATCTGGACCTGGACGTGACCGGTCGCGGTGCCGCCGAGCGCCCCGACTGCGCGTTTGGTGAGGCCGAGGCCCAGAGCCTGGCAAGCGCTTCGGCCAACGCCGAGGGCCTGTCCACGTCCATGACGTCGACCATGCGCGAAGGCAATCAGCGCGCCGGCCACCTGGCCAGCTACGATGCGTCCAACCTGCAGATGCCCGAGCGCCGCGAGGACGGTTCCTACACGGTGCCCATTCGCATTCTGCGCATCCACATGGAGGAGGACGCCGCCAAGATGGTGCACGTGGGCGGTGCCGAGGGCCGCATTACCGCCGCTGCCGAGTCGCTCGTCGACTACAACCGCTGCGGCACGCCGCTGATCGAGCTCGTCACCGAGCCCGACCTGCGCACGCCCGAGGAGGCTCGCCTGTTTATGGAGAAGCTCCGTCGCATCTTTGTGACGCTGGGCATTTCCGACTGCTCCATGGAGAAGGGTTCCATGCGCTGCGACGGCAACGTGTCGCTGCGCCGCCGCGGCGAGACCAAGCTGGGCACCAAGACCGAGCTCAAGAACCTCAACTCGTTTAAGAGCCTGCACGACGGCCTTGCCTACGAGATCTGCCGCCCTGTCTCTTATACACATCTGACGCTGCCGACGACTCCTTACG
>USHF01000068.1 GCA_900554465.1 uncultured Collinsella sp. | reverse complement strand
AGCGTCAGATGTGTATAAGAGACAGCCTTGTAATAGGTGGTCTGGATGCCGCAGCTCTCAGCGGCGATCTCGTTATCGCGGATGGCGAGGACCGCACGGCCATGGCGGGACTTCATCATCGCATGGATGAGGAAGCAGGTGATGACCACGCAGAGGAAGACATTCGTGAAATTGGAGTACTTGGGGATGTTTTTCAGGCCCTTGGCACCGTAGAACAGCTTGAATCCCAGCACATCGTCGATGTTGTTCAGGGTGATGCGGATGATCTCACCAAAGCCCAGCGTCAGGATCGCCAGATAGTCGCCGGTCAGGCGCAGAGCCGGGATGCCGATGAGGACACCGAACAGGCCAGCCATCACGCAGGCCAGCACCAGGCCCAGCACAAAGGAGACGGGGCCGGGCAGCGGGCAGTACTTGGTGAACAGGGCGCAGGTGTAAGCACCCACGGCCATAAAACCGGCATGGCCCAGCGGCAGCTGGCCCAGGTAACCGGTGGCAACGTTCAGGGACACGGCCAGAATGATGTTGATGCCCACGGTCATCAGCACTTTGTTCTGGTAGGTAGAGAGCATGTTCCCGGTCATGTAGGAGAGGGCCAGGAACAAAAGCACCACCAGCACGGCGTTCATGAGGTAACGCACGGGCATTTTGAGGGTTTTGCGATTCTTATTCATCTTTCCATTCCCTCCTTACACCTTTTCCTGCACCTGACGGCCGAGGAAGCCGGTGGGCTTGACCAGCAGCACAACGATCAGGATGGCAAACGTGACGGCGTCTTTCCAGGCAGAGAGGCCGATGGCGGAGACGAAGCACTCGCACAGGCCGATGACGATGCCGCCGACCATTGCGCCCGGGATGGAGCCGATGCCGCCCAGAACGGCGGCAACAAAGGCTTTCAGGCCCAGCATGGAGCCCATGGTGGGGGTAGCCTGCGGGTAGGAGCAGCAGTACAGCACCGCACCGATGCCGGCCAGCGCGGAGCCGACGGCAAACGTGAACGAGATGGTGCTGTTGACGTTGATGCCCATGAGCTGAGCGGCGGCCTTGTCCTCGGACACGGCGCGCATGGCCTTGCCCATCTTGGTCTTACCTGTAAAGAACATCAGGCCGGCCATGATAACCAGGCAGGCGACGATGGTGACGAGCGAGACGGCGCTTACGTTAAACTTGGCCAAGAACTCCGGCACCTGGAAGGTGACGAGCGAAGTAAAGTTCTTGGGCGTGGCGCCCCACAGGAGCTGCGCGGCGTTCTGCAGGAAGTAGGACACGCCGATGGCCGTGATCAGAACGGCCAGCGGGCCCGCCTGACGCAGCGGCTTGTATGCCAGACCCTCGATGAGAACACCGAGAACCGTGCAGACCACACAAGAGAGAATTACAGATGCCCAGCCCGGGAGGCCGAGATACGACGTGGCGCAGAACGAGACATAGGCACCGACCATGATGACGTCGCCGTGAGCGAAGTTGAGCATCTTGGCGATACCGTAGACCATGGTGTAGCCCAACGCGATGATGGCGTAGACGCTGCCCATGGACAGGCCGTTGACCAGGTATTGGATAAAGACCGTCATGTTCCACATCCCCCTTTCGAATAGGTTTCCAGTTGATGTATGAAACAGGGACGTTACATCGTCCCTAGATACCAAGCAAGCAGGGAAGGCCAAAACCTCCCCTGCTTGGGATCAAAACCACTCTATGTAAGGCGGCCTATTAGGCCTGTACGTACTTGCCGTCGGTAATGACGTACGCCGTCGGGTCCTTCTGGACCTGACCCTTGTCGTTCCAGGAGAGCTTGCCAGTCAGGCCGTCAACAGTAATCTTGAGCATAGCCTCGGGAAGCTTCTCGGCAACCTCGGTGGGGTCGGCGTCGACGCCCAGGCCGGCCTCCTTAAGAGCCTCGACCACAGCATGCACGCCGTCGTAGGCGTCGGCGGCAAACTGGTCGGGGGTATCGCCGTACTTATCCTTGTAAGCGTTGACGAAGTCGGCATTCTTCTCGTCGTCGGCGGAGAACGGGGTCATGAGCAGCAGACCCTCGGCAAGAGAGGTGTCGAAGCCCTCAACGCCCAGGATGCCGTCCATGCCGTCGCAGCCCATCATCTTGACGTCGTAGCCCATGTCCTTGGCGTTCTTGAGCAGGACGGACGCCGGCGTGTAGTAGATCGGCGCAAAGATCATGGTGGCGCCTGCCTGCTTGGCCTTGGTCAGCTGGTTGGTAAAGCTCGTGGCGGAGTCGTCCTTAAAGGTCTCCTCGTCGACAATCTCAAGCTTAGACTTAGCGGCCTGGGCCTTAAAGGAATCTGCGATGCCCGAAGAATAGGCGTCGCCGGAGTTATAGAACAGCACGAACTTCTCGTTCGCATACTTCTCTGCCAGGAACTTGGCAGCGTTGACACCTTGGTTGGGGTCGGTAAAGCAAACCTGGAAGACGCAATCCTTGCCCTTGGTAACGTCCTCGGAGGACGCGGACGGGGTGATCATGAACGTCTCGGGGTCGTTGCCGCACTCGGCGGCAACGGCGACCGACGCACCCGTGGTGGTCGGACCGACGAGGGCCTGCATGCCCCAGTCGAGCAGGGTGTTGAAGGCGTTGACGGCCTTCTCGCCGTCCGCCTGGTCGTCCTCGGCCTTGCTGACAAGCGGCAGCTCCTTAGTCGAGAAATCCTTGCAGCCAAGCTCGACAGCCTGTGTAACGGACTTGCCGTAGGACGCGTTGGCGCCGGTCAGCGGGCCGATGGTGCCGATCTTAAACGAAGCGTCGCCCGACGCGGAACCGCTGTCGCCGCCGTTGGAGGAGCAGCCAGCTAGAATGGACATCGCCCCCAGACCTGCTGCGCTCGCGATAACGCTCCTGCGATTCATAACAGGGTTCAATGACTTACCGGTGAGGCTCGACATGCGGCTCTCCTCTCAAATCTCGTCGGGTTTCGGTTACCCGACAGGCCATCCTTCGCCGTGTTCGGCGTTCGCAAAATACTAGACGCTTTAGTTAAGGAAAGTGGCGATTATTTCAACTTTTCTTTGGATTTGTTCGTTTATCCATAATTCTGCGTATTTCTATTACTTTATGCAGTAATGCCACTTTATTGTGTGAAAGTAATGTTTCCGTTCTGTTACAGGCGTCCCTGCCCTGAATAAAACGGCCTCACCGGTCGCGCTTTATGCGCACTTAGGCGGCGATGTACTTGCCGTCCTGAATCACATAGGCTGTGGCGGGCTTTTCGACCTGGCCCTTGTCGTTCCACGTCAGCTCGCCCGTCGGGCCCTCGATCTTGATCTTGCGCATGGCGTGGGCAAGGTCGTCGGCAATATCGGCACCGTCAGCCGTAATGTCGATGCCCGCTTTATCGATAGCCTCGGCAATCGCATGGACGCAGTCATAGGCATCGGCGGCAAACTGATTGGGCGTCTCGTCGTAGGCGTCCTTATAGGCCTTGACGAAGTCGGCGTTCTTCTCATCGTCAGCAGAGAACGGGGTCATGAGCAGCACGCCCTCGGCAAGAGAGGTATCGAAGCCCTCAACGGAGAGCAGGCCGTCCATGCCGTCGGTGCCCATAAGCGTCATGTCGTATCCCATGTCCTTGGCGTTCTTGAGCAAAACGGACGCCGGCGTGTAATAGATCGGAGCAAAGATAAGCGTGGCGCCGGCCTCCTTGGCCTTGGTGAGCTGGTTGGTAAAGCTCGTGGAAGAGTCGTCCTTAAAGGTCTCGGTATCGACGACATCGAGCTTGGACGCCTTGGCCTGCTCGGCAAAAGCGTCGGCAACGCCCGAGCTATACGTATCGCCGGAGTTGTAGAACAGGGCGATCTTGGCATCCGCGTACTTCTCGGCCAAGAACTTCGCGGCGCTGGCGCCCATGGTGGGATCGGTGAAGCAAACCTGGAAAACCGTGGTCTTATCCTTGGTAACGTCGAGCGACGAGGCCGAAGGCGTGACCATGAGCATATCGTCGGCGATCTCGCCAGAGACAGCGACGGCGGCACCGGTGGTGACGGGGCCGACGAGCGCCTGCATGCCCCAGTCGCACAAGGTATTGAAGGCGTTGATGGCCTTCTCGCCGTCAGCGACGTCATCCTCAGACTTAAGCGAGAGCTTGAGGTCCTTGGTCGAAAAATCCTTGGCGGCAAGCTTGGCACCCTTCTCGGCCGAAACGCCATAGGTTGCCGCGGCGCCGGTCAGAGGGCCGATGACACCGATCTTGAAGGTCTTGCCGTCATCGGTGGGGCCGCCGTCCGAGCCACCCGACGAGCAACCAGCGAGTGCCGCGGTGCTACCGAGCGCCGCGGCACCGGCGAGAAAGTTCCTACGGCTGAGCGCGCTGTTGATGTTGAACATGGTGTCCCCCTTTTCGCTGGCCGCGGTGCGGCCGTCTTGCGGTACAGGGCAAACCTTATGGCGCAAACGTTGACAGTTTGTTACGGAAGTCCGTTTGTAGCGAGCATGTTTCCAATGTTTCCGCAGCGTTTCGGGGGTGCCGTTTTGTGCGACTCCTGTTGCCTGGCGAGCACGCGCCCTCGGTTCACGCTAGAATGCACTCAACCTTTAAGCGGTTAATCCATCCATAAGATGCACGAAGGAGCTATCTATGAGCGAACCCCTGCGCACCGTGAACGTCGGCCTCATCGGTCTGGGAACCGTCGGCGGCGGCGTGGCCCGTCTGATCAAGAGCCACCACGATGAGTACCTGGCCGCCTACGGCATCGACCTTAAGCTGACCCGCGCCTGCGCGCTTGCCTGGGAGCAGGCCGAAGCCGCCGGTATTGAGCGCGAGGCCTTTACGAGCGACTGGCACGACGTCGTCACCGACCCCGCCGTCGATATCGTCGTCGAGCTCATCGGCGGCGAGCACCCCGCGACCGAAATCTTCACTACCGCCTTCGAGAACGGCAAGCACGTCGTCTCTGCCAACAAGGCCCTGCTGGGCCGTCATGTCGAGACGCTCGCCGAGAAGGCGCGCGCGTGCGGCGTGCAGATTAAGTGCGAGGCCAGCTGCGGCGGTGGCATCCCCATTGTCAGCACGCTCGAGCACGACCTGGTGGGCAACAAGATCCTGACCATCGCTGGCATTCTCAACGGCACCACCAACTACATCCTGTCGCGCATGGACGCCGAGGGCGCCGATTACGCTGACGTGCTCGCCGACGCCCAGGCAAAGGGCTATGCCGAGGCCGACCCGTCCGCCGACGTCGACGGCTTCGACGCCGCCAGCAAGACGGCGATCCTCGCCTCCATCGGCTTTGGCACCCGCGTGACCACCGACGACGTATACCAGCAGGGCATCCGCACCATCGGTGCCGAGGACATCGCCCAGGCCCGCGAGCTCGGTTACACCATCAAACTGCTCGGCATCGCCCGCAACACCGACGCTGGCGTCGACGTTCGCGTGCATCCCACGCTGATCCCCGCAGACCATATGCTCGCCAAGGTCAACGGCGCCATGAACGCCGTCTACGTGGTAGGCGACGCCGTGGGCGAGACCATGTTCTACGGCGCGGGCGCAGGCTCCTTCCCCACCGCGAGCGCCGTCGTGGGCGATATCCTGTCGCTCTCCGAGCAGATCAGCCGCGGCGTGGCTCCGCTGCCCGAGATTGAGCCCTATGGCCACAACCTCGCCTTTAAGCCCATGGACGAGCTCCAGACCAAGTACTATGTGCGCCTGAAGGTCGCCGACCGCGTGGGCGCCCTGTCCGAGACGGTCGATATCTTTGCCAAGCACAACATCTCGATCTCGCTCATCAACCAGGTCGAGGACGGCAAGTCGGGCGTCAGCGATGCCTGCTCGGTCATCTTCCTGACGCACCGCGCGCTCGAGAAGGACGTCCAGGCTGCCGCCGCCGAGCTTGCCAGCGTCGACTGCGTGGCCGAGGTCGCCAACGTCCTGCGCATCGAGGACGTCGAGGCTTGGACCGAAGGCGTCATGGCCAACTAACCCAACGCTCGCCCAGCAATACGCACTTTGAGGGCTCCCGTCCGACGTGGGACGGGAGCCCTTTTGTCACCTGCCCTAAGCACAACGGCAGAGCATATTTGCGCGAGCCGCTCATCGGTAACGCGGGCTACCGTTCACCGATATGCAAACGCGACCGATTCCGGCTACCGCTACGCTGTGCTGCGTATATCCGACCGCAAAGAGAGGAAGCACCATGTTGCTCGAGGGCAAGAAAGCGATCATCACCGGAGGCACGCGCGGTATCGGCTATGCCATCGCCTGCCGTTTTATCGAGGAAGGTGCTGCCGTCACCGTCTTTGGCTCGCGCCAGGAGACTGCCGACGCTGCCGTTGAGAAGCTGACAGCCGCCTATCCCGACGCCAAGGTCTGGGGTCGCTCCTGCGATCTCACCTCGCTCGAGGCCGTGACTGAGGCCTTTACGCAGACTGCAGCCGACATGGGCGGCTTGGACACGGTCGTCAACAATGCCGGTATCTCCCAGCGTTCACCCCTCTTGGACTACACGGCCGAGGAGTTCGCAAAGGTCATGGACCTTAACGTCGTCGCCGTCTTTAATGGCCACCAGGCTGCCGCCAAGATCATGACCGAGGCCGGCCACGGCGGCACCATCACTACCACAAGCTCGATGGTCGCCAAGTACGGCCAGCCCTCCGGCGTCGGTTACCCCACGTCCAAGTTTGCCGTCAACGGTATGGTCCAGTCGCTCTCGCGCGAGCTCGCTCCCATGGGCATCCGCGTCAACGCCGTCGCCCCCGGCGTGACTAAGACCGACATGGTCGCCAACCTGCCCGAAGAGGTCATCAAGCCCATCATCGCCACCATTCCGCTGGGTCGCATGGGCGAGCCCGAGGATGTCGCCAACGCCTTTGTTTTCCTGGCGAGCGACATGTCCTCCTATGTCACGGGCGCCGTGCTCCCCGTCGACGGAGCCGCCCGCTCCTAAGGAGCCACAAGCTTTGGCTTCAAGCTTCAACATAGCTCAACCAAAAAGGCGCGCCGTCTGAATCAACTGCAGACAGCGCGCCTTCTCCTGTTATGAAAGGGAAACTATGTCCCAGTATTTCGGATCAGAACGGGGCACGGTTTCCCCCAGGACTTCCTTGCGGAAACTGCATCCCACTCTGAGCGCCCATTCCGGGACACAGTTTCCCAACGGCCCCCGTTTCGGAAACCACATCCCGTTCCGAGCCTTCAAAGCGGGACGCGGCTTCCCCGAGAAAGTATCGACTACTTACCGTCGTCGTCTTCGGCTTCTTCGCGCGCATAGAGCTCCAGCATGCGACGGCGGTATTCGCGCACAGCGAGCTTGGCGCGCTCCAGGCGGCGGCGCTCACGCGGAGTCAGCTCGGACGGGTCGACCTCGTCTCCATAGGTCTTATCCTGTCTCTTATACACATCTCCGAGCCCACGAGACATGCGCAGATC
>USHF01000067.1 GCA_900554465.1 uncultured Collinsella sp. | reverse complement strand
TTGACCGGCGCCATCTTCACGAACAGCGGCTTATCGGTCACCTTACGGCAAGCAGCCATAACGGCAGAGGCGCCCTCGGGCGAGGAGCCCATGGCGGCACCGCCGGCGGCGATATTGGGGCAGCTCACGTTGATCTCATAGCCGGCAGCCCAGGGGCACAGCTCGACATACATCTCGAGCGCGCGGACAAACTCGTCAACGGAATGGCCGGCGACCTGACAGATGACCTGGCAGCCGTCCTTGGACAGCTGTTCGAGCCACGGACCGGACTCACGGGCAAAGGCAGCCACGCCAGGGTTCTGAAGGCCCACGGAGTTGATCATGCCGCCCGGGATCTCGGCCATGCGGGGCGCGGGGTTGCCGGGCCAGGGCTCGGCAGCGCAGCCCTTGGTGGTGATGGCACCCAGCTGGGAGACATCAAAGAAGTTCTGGAACTGCCAACCGTAGCCAAAGGTACCGGCTGCGGTGTTGATGGGGTTCTGCATCTTGACACCGCCGAAATCGACGGCCATGTTCACGGTACCCACTAGAAGACCACCACCTTGGAAGCATCGAACACGGGGCCGCACATGCAGGCACCCTTCATACCGTCGACCGTCTCGACATTGCAGGTGTTGCAGGCGCCAAAGCCACAGCTCATCATGCGCTCGAGGGACACCTCGCAGTACGCACCGGCCTCGGCGGCGGCAGCGGCGACTTTCTTCATCATGACAGCGGGGCCGCAGCTGGCCACATAGTCGTAGCCGCCCTCGCCGAGCAGCTCGGCTGCCGGGTCGGTGCAAAAACCGTGCGTGCCCAGCGTGCCATCGTCGGTGCACACGTTAACCGTGGCGCCCAACGCGCGGAACTCATCGACACCCACGGCCTTGGAAGCGGTGCCAAAGCCCAGGCACACGTCGACATCCACACCCTGCTCGGCAAGCATACCGGCGAGGCAGAGCACGGGCGGAACGCCGATGCCGCCCGCCACGAGCAGCGCCTTCCTGGTGCCCTCGGGAACAAGCCAGCCATGACCGCCAGGGCCCAACAAATTGGACTTGGAGCCGGGGCCCATCTGCGACAGACGACGGGTATCATCGCCCACGACGGCGTACCACAGCTCGACGGTACCGGCCTCGGCGTCAGCGCGATAGAAGCTCAGGGGCACGCGAAGCAGCGAGGAAGCATCGCCGGGCACGGCAATGTTCACAAACTGACCGGGCTTGAGCGCACTTGCAAGCTTGGGGGCCGAGATGACGAGCGAGAAGATGCCGTCGGCGATCTCCTGGTTCGAGACGACCTCGAAGTCGTGCATGCGTGCAGTGGAAGGTGTGGGCATAGACGCTCCAATCCCCCATGCGATTGCATGGTCAAAACGAACAGAAAGCGCGGCACCGCAAGGGCACCGCGCACAAAAGCGATAAGGCTATGCTAGCAGATGCAGCCGTCGGCGAGCGTCTGCTTACCGCCGACAAACACATCGGTGGCACGACCGGTAAGCGTGCGGCCGGCAAAACCGGAGTTCTCGGCTCGCGACTCATAACCGTCCTCGCCGACCGTCCAGGTGGCAGAGGGGTCGAACACGGTCAGGTCGGCAACGGAGCCCGCCTTGACCTGAACCTGATCGAGGCTCAGAATCTCACGCGGCTTGATGGCCATGAGCTCGACCATGCGGCCCACGCTCATCTTGCCCGTGTTGACCAGCTCGGTGAGTACGAGCGACAGGGAGGTCTCGAGGCCGATCATGCCAAAGGGCGCAAGCTCGAACTCGCGGGCCTTCTCCCACGGGGTGTGGGGAGCGTGATCGGTGACGATAGCGTCGACGGTGCCGTCGATGACGCCCTGACGGATGGCCTCGGCATCTTCCTCAGTACGCAGCGGCGGATTGACCTTGAGCGAGGTGTTGTAGGTCTCGTCCAGGTCGTTCTCGGTCAGGAACATGTGGTGCGGGGTAGCCTCGCAGGTAACCTGAACGCCAGCGGCCTTACCGGCACGCACGATCTCCAGACCATGGGCGGTGGAGATGTGCTGGATGTGCAGCTTGGCACCGGTCAGCTTGGCGATCTCGATGTCGCGGGCGATCTGGAGCTCCTCGCCGGCAGCCGGCCAACCCTCGAGGGCCAGACGGGTCGAGACCTTGCCCTCGTTGATCTGGCCGTGGCCGACCAGGTCCTCGTCCTGGCAGTGGCTCATGAAGACCTTGCCGAACATCTTGCCGTAGTCCATGCAGCGACGGAGCATGCCCGCGCCCTGCACGCCGCGACCGTCATCGGTGAAGGCGACGGCGCCGTGGGCGACCATATCGCCCATCTCGGACATGGCCTCGCCCTTAAGACCGCGGGTCATGGCGCCCGACGGATAGACGCGGCAGTGACCGACCTCAGCAGCGCGGGACTTGACGAACTCCACGACGGTGCCGTTATCGGTGACGGGGTCGGTGTTGGGCATGGCGCACACGCCGGTAAAGCCGCCCTTGGCAGCTGCGCGGGTGCCGCTCTCGATGTCCTCTTTGACCTCGTAGCCGGGCTCGCGAAGGTGAACGTGCATGTCCACCAGGCCGGGGACGAGGTACTTGCCGGAAAGGTCGCGGACCTCGGCCCCCTCGACGGCGAGATTCTCGCCGACCTCGGCGATCTTGTCGCCGTCAATCAGGACGTCAACGACACCGTCAAGCTCGACGGACGGGTCGACGACGTGGGCATTCTTAAGAAGCAAGGCCATTATCGGCACCTCCAAGCAGCAGATACAGGATAGCCATACGCACGCAGATACCGGCGTAGACCTGCTCCAGGATGACGGAGCGTTGCGGGTGGTCGGCCATATAGGAATCGAACTCGACGCCGCGGTTGATGGGGCCCGGGTGGCAGATGATTGCGTCGGGCTTCATGAGCTTCTCGCGGTCCTTGGTCAGGCCGAAGAGCTTGTGGTACTCGCGAATGGTCGGGAACGGGGCACCCTCGAGGCGCTCCTGCTGCACGCGCAGCATGTAGACGACGTCCAGCTCGGGCAGGACGGAATCGAGGTCGCTCGTCACGTGGTCGCAGCCCAGGACCTCGGGCGACGGCGGCAGCAGCGTGCCGGGGGCGACGGCGCAGGTCTCGCAGCCCATAATCTTAAGGGCGGGGATCAGCGAGCCGCAGACGCGGGAGTGCGCGATATCGCCGACGACGGCGACCTTCAAACCGTGGAAGTCACCCTTGTGCTCCCAGATGGTGTACAGGTCGAGCAGGGCCTGCGTGGGATGGTTGTGCTTGCCGTCGCCGGCGCAGATGACGCTCGCGGGCGAGTTCTGCGTGACGATGTAGGGAGCGCCGGCGTGCTTGTCGCGTACGACGATGCAGTCGATCTTATAAGCGTTGAGGGTCTCGACGGTGTCGACGAGGCTCTCGCCCTTGACCGTGGAGGTCGAGGAGCCGCCGAAGTTAAGGCTGTCGGCCGAAAGACGCTTCTCGGCAAGCTCGAAGGAGCTGCGGGTGCGCGTCGAGGGCTCGTTGAACATGTTGACAATGGTCTTGCCCTTGAGCGTGGGGACCTTCTTGATGGCACGCTCGTTGACCTCGGAGAACGCCTTGGCGGTCTCGAGGATGAGCTTGATATCCTCTTCGGAGTACTCGGTAATGTCGATCAGGTGCTTATGGTTGAACGCCACGGTACTACTCACCTCCCAGCGGCGCGGAGCCCACGTGGGAACCCGGCGCGACGTCGTTGATCTCGACGGCGGTGTGGCCGTCGACTTCCTTCATATATAGGTGCACGTTCTCCTCATGCGACGAGGGAACGTTCTTGCCGACAAAGTCCGGCGAGATGGGGAGCTCGCGGTGGCCGCGGTCGACGAGGACCGCCAGCTCGATGCGGCTCGGACGACCCAGGTCCATGACGGCGTCGAGAGCGGCGCGGATGGTACGGCCCGTATACAGGATGTCGTCCACCAGCACGACGCGTTTGCCGTCGACGCTAAAGGGAATGTTGGTGGCGTGGATCGCGGGAGCGAAATTGGTAGCGTAGTCATCGCGGTAGAAGCTGATGTCGAGGCTGCCGAGCGGAACGTCGACGCCCTCGATCTCCTTGATCTCCTCAGCGAGCTTCTTTGCCAGAAGGTCGCCGCGCGTGACGATGCCGACCAGAGCGAGGTCTTCACAGCCCTCGTTGCGCTCGAGAATCTCGTGCGCGATGCGGGTCATCGCTCGATTGACGGCGGTCTCGTCCATGATGACCGCCTTGGGGGAAGTCGTGCCCATCGATCTCCTTCCTCACATGTCTTGACTGCTGACACAGTCAAAAAAATAGATGCCCGACCGCTTAAAGCGGACCAGACACCCACAGGAAGGGCTGCTCTTTGGCAGCTATGTAATTCCATGTGGGTATCTCGTACCCCTTTAATGGTCAACGAATAGTGTAGCCAACCTCGAGCGTAATTGCGAGCATAAATACAAAGCAATCCATAAACGGGCGCAGGCGCTCCATAAACCTATATATATTTGTGGGACGAGCTTGAAAACCTTGTTGCGAGCTGGCATAATCCCCTCTGCTGCACGCAAATCGGATCTACGTCCAGGGCCGTGGCGTGCGCACTATCGCCAAAAGAGGAATATCTCTGTGTAGTTTACGCACAGGGAGTGACTTCTGTGCTATAGTTCAGGCTTGTTTGTTAACGCGACATGTTCGTTTGTCGCCCAAGGAGGGTCAGTTATGTCCAAAGTTTGCGAAGTTTGCGGTAAGCACCCCGTTGCCGGTCGCTCCATCAGCCACTCTCACCGCGTCACCAACCGTAAGTTCCGCCCCAACATCCAGCGCGTCTACGTCGTCGTCGATGGTCACCGTCGCAAGATGAACGTTTGCTCCACCTGCCTCAAGTCCGGCAAGGTTGCGCGCTCCTAAATAAGGTCTTACCAACAAGTACCTCGGACTCTCCGGGTCAAAGACCTCGCGTTCATATAGAACTTACCAAAGGCGTCCTCCCCAACGGAGGGCGCCTTTTTGCACTCATTGGGGACACACTCATTGGGGACAGACTTACATGAGTGTTTTCACGCATTGGGGACAGACATTACGCATGCCGGCAGCGGTTCGGCCCCTGCCTCACGCCGCCTCGTTCCAGCCCGCGGTGGCCTTGGTTACACTTGTAGCGCCGATGCCGGTGATACGGGAAATTTGCTTGACCGTGAGATGCGCCCTCCTGAGCCTCAGCAGGCAGGCATCGCGTTCGGGACGAGGCAGGGCCTTGAGCAGCGCAGGATCTATGCTCGGCAGGACTTCGCGCGCAACGGAAAGGGCATCCTCATCGTGGATCCGCCGGCGTGGAAGAACCTCCACTGACCAGATGCGCCCGGCAACTTCCTTGAGATGCTCGCAATAGCGACGGGAGCCTCCGACAATATCGAGCATAGGGGCCGCATCACAGATGTCAAAGGGATCATAGCCCAGCTGATACGCCTTATAGCTTGACCAGCGGTACGCCTCGAGCGAGTCAATCGCACCCTTCACGGGATTGAGATGAATATAGTCGATCAGCTGCACCGCCTGCGTGTCCGACTCAACCGCGACCCGCGAATAGCGATTATCAAACAGATGCCCCGTTCTTCCCGTTTTCCGATTGAAATACTCATGTAAGTCTGTCCCCAATGAGCGGGGCAATGCACTAGTTAAAGCGTTTCATTTGATTGAAGCGTTTTAGTGTGCCTTTTACACGAATCTTACCGTTCGCCGAATAATTTCTTGCTATCATGCAAGGCGTAGGGTAAATCTCCGATCGCAAGGAGACACAAATGGTGAAAAAGTCACCGGAAAACACTACTCCCGCAATTGTGGACAACGTAGAGGCGCTTGAGGCTAAGCTCGCTCAGATGCGAGAGGCCCAGGCGCTTTTTGCTACGTACACGCAGGAGCAGGTCGACAAGATCTTCTATGAGGCCGCCATGGCCGCCAACAAGGCTCGTATCCCGTTGGCGAAGATGGCCATCGAGGAGACCGGCCGCGGCGTTCTTGAGGACAAGGTCATCAAGAACCACTACGCCGCAGAGTACATCTACAACGCTTACAAGAACACCAAGACCTGTGGTGTCCTGGAGCGCGACGAGGCTTACGGCATCACCAAGATCGCCGAGCCCATCGGCATCGTGGGCGCCGTCATCCCGACGACCAACCCCACCTCCACCGCGATCTTCAAGACGCTGATCAGCCTGAAGACCCGCAACGCCATCATCATCTCCCCGCACCCGGCTGCCGCCAAGTGCACCATCGCCGCCGCCAAGCTCGTACTTGACGCCGCCGTCAAGGCCGGTGCCCCCGAGGGCATCATCGGCTGGGTCGATGTCCCCTCCATCGAGCTGACCAACATGGTCATGCGCGACGTCGACATCATCCTCGCCACCGGCGGCCCGGGCATGGTCAAGGCTGCATACTCCTCGGGCAAGCCCGCCCTGGGCGTTGGCGCCGGTAACACCCCGGTCGTCATCGACGACACCGCCGACGTGCTGCTCGCCGTCAACTCCATCATCCACTCCAAGACCTTCGACAACGGCATGATCTGCGCTTCCGAGCAGTCCGTGACCGTCATCGACACCATCTATGACCAGGTCAAGGCCGAGTTCCAGAAGCGCGGCTGCTACTTCGTCAAGCAGGGCGCCGAGATGGAGGCCCTGCGTGCCGCCATGTTCAAGAACGGCGCTCTCGACCACCGCATCCCCGGCATGGCTGCCGCCAAGATCGCCGAGCTCGCCGGTATCGAGGTTCCCGCCAAGACCAAGATCCTGATCGCCGAGGTCACCTCCACCGACCCCGCCAAGGAGGAGTTCTCCCACGAGAAGCTCTCCCCGGTCCTGGCTATGTATCACGCCAAGGACTTCCAGGAGGCCGTCGACAAGGCCGAGCACCTGGTGCTCGCCGGTGGCCCGGGCCACACCGCCTCTCTGTACGTGCACCCCGCCCAGGCCGAGAAGATCAGCCTGTTCGAGCACGTCATGAAGGCCTGCCGTATCGTCATCAACACCCCGTCTTCGCACGGCGGCATCGGTGACCTGTACAACTTTGGCATGAAGCCGTCTCTGACCCTGGGCTGCGGCTCCTGGGGCGGCAACTCCGTCTCCGAGAACGTTGGGGTGAAGCACTTGATCAACGTTAAGACTGTGGCCGAGCGCCGTGAGAACATGCTGTGGTTCCGCGCTCCCGAGAAGGTCTACTTCAAGAAGGGTTCCACGCCCGTCGCCCTCGACGAGCTGGGCAACGTCATGGGCAAGAAGCGCGCCTTCATCGTCACCGACCAGTTCCTCTTCAAGAATGGCAACACCCGCGCCATCGAGGCCAAGCTCGACGAGATGGGCATTGCCCACGACTGCTTCTACGACGTCGAGCCCGATCCGTCGCTGCAGTGCGCACGTCGCGGCGCCAAGCAGATGGCTCTCTTTGAGCCGGACGTCATCATCGCCGTCGGCGGTGGCTCCGCTATGGACGCCGGCAAGAT
>USHF01000066.1 GCA_900554465.1 uncultured Collinsella sp. | reverse complement strand
GCAGCGTCAGATGTGTATAAGAGACAGCACGTGGGTAAAGCGACGGCGGACGCCCTCAAAGCTCGAGAGCGCCTTGGCGGCGGCGTCGATGTCAAGGCCCAGGACATGGGCGACGGTGAGCACCGCCGTGGCGTTGAGCATGTTGTGGCGACCGGGGTTGCTCTTGATCTCCACAGCGTGCTCAGTGCCGTCCTCAAAGCGAACGATAAAGTCACTCTGGATGCCCTTGACATCCGGGTGCACGCAGACGATGTCGTTGCTCTCGGCAAAGCCGTAGGAAAGCACGTGACGGCCCGTCGACTTGGCGAGCTCGACCAGATGCGGGTCCTCGCCGCAGACGATGACGGTGCCGTCCTCGCCCACCAGGCTCATGAATTTGGCGAAAGTTGCCTCGATCTCCTCGATACCCGAGTAGTGATCGAGGTGGTCGGCCTCGACGTTGGTCACAATGACCACGTTGGGGTTCAGGAACAGGAAGGAGCTGTCGGACTCGTCGGCCTCGGCGACAAAGTAGTCGCCCGAGCCGTTCTTGCCGTTCGTGTCATAGCCCTCGACGATGCCGCCGATCAAGAAGCTCGGATCCAGACCCATGCGGTCGAGCATGGTGGCGCACATCGAAGACGTGGTGGTCTTGCCATGCGTGCCGGCAACAGCGACGGTGGTGTAGCCGTGGCCCAAAGCAGAGAGCATCTTGGCACGGGGCCACACGGGAATACCCAGCTCGCGAGCGCGCACGAGTTCAGGGTTGGACTCCGGAATAGCGGTGGACACAACAACCACGTCGGGCTTGACCTCGTCGATCGTGGCGGCCTCATGGCCCACATGCACCTTCACACCAGCGCGGGTAAGCTGGCGGATATAACGTGACGTCTTAAGGTCGGAGCCGGTAACGGCATAACCGCGCTCGTGCAGAACGAGGGCGATGCCGCTCATGCCGGCGCCGCCGATACCGATAAAGTGGGCGCTCTTAAACTCGGGCGCGGAGGTTGCAGTCTGGGAATCAGCCATGTGCTCGTGTACTCCTTGCGTAAACACTGCCTGTAACCCGTTAACTGTACCGCACCTACCGCATCAGCGCGAGGGCGACCGACGATATCCCGTCTAACTAACGCAAACCCTCTACCGCATCCGCCAGAAGAGCGGCGGCCCTATCCTGAGCCAGACCACGCGCCGCCTGACGCATGGCGTCGCGTGCCGCCGCGTCATCGACCAGGTGCAGCAGCTCATCGGCAAAGGCAGAACCGTCGATATCGGCATCGGCACAGAGCACGCCGGCCCCGGCGTCGACCAGATAACGGGCATTGGTGGTTTGGTGGTCGGCCGTCGCATGCGGGTACGGCACGAGCACCGAGGGCACGGCGAGCGCAGCAATCTCGGCCACGCTCGATGCGCCCGAACGCGATAGCACCAAATCGGCAGCAGCCAGCATGTCGCCCATGTTGTCGATGTAAGGCTGGACGCGGTAACGCTTCGCCTCCTCGGGCGTCAGCGCCAAAGCGCGCTCGGTTTCCTCAAAGCCGTCGGCACCCGTCGAATGCAACACATAGAGGTTCTTGCGCGAAAGCAGCTCGTTTTTGAGCGAAGCCACGCGCTCGTTGAGGTGCTGGGCGCCAAGTGAACCGCCAAAGACGAGCAGCAGCGTAGCGTCCTCGGGAACGCCAAGTGCCTTGCGGCCGCGAGCGCGATCGCCCTCGATCACCGAGCGACGTACGGGGTTGCCGGTCATGAGCACGTGGTCAGGGTCACCTTCGCGCTCAAAGACCGAACGCGCTGCCGGCACCGAGATGCACACGCGAGCGGCGTGGGAGTTCATCATCTTGTTGGCCAGGCCCGGAACAGAGTTCTGCTCATGCAGCAGATACGGAACGCCTGCGCCCTTGCACCACCCCAGCAACGGAACCTCGACATAGGCACCAAAACCGATGGCGGCATCAGGCTTGCCGACCTTTGAGAAATGACTGGCGAGCGCACGCTTGGCCTTGTTGACACGCCACAGCGAGGTCAGCGCCGTCCAAGGACGGGAGCGGTCGAAGCCCGTAACCGTAATGGGCACAAAATCAAACCCAGCCTCGGGGACCAGACGACCCTCGAGCTTGCGCGACTGGCCCACGAACACAACGTGGTGGCCACGGTCACGCAGCTCTTCGGCCAAGGCGAGCGCGGGGTTGATATGCCCTGCCGTGCCGCCGGCTGCAATAGCAACGGTCATCTTATCGGTCATGGTAGTCCCTTCGTACACGCGGTCCCTGGTCGTCGGTGCGCAAACGCGCCGACGGGTCCGAGTTCAAATCGATTCGATTATATCCGCCGCCCGCATTGCGAGGAGTTGGGTGCTGCGGACGACCTTGCGGCGCCGTTCGCTGACGCGGACGGGCTGCCGGCTCGGTCGCAGAGCCATCCAGAACGGTAAAGCCGTTACGCGAAGACCGCTCGCCGCGCACGTGGGGCACGCCGGCGGTACTCTCATCCATAACGGCAAAGCTCTCGCGGCGACGGTCGTACTCATCGCGACGGGCGCTCTCGTACGAAACGCGTAGGATCAGACCGGCAAGCATAAGCGACACAATAATCGACGAACCGCCATAGCTAATAAACGGCAACGGTTTGCCCGTCATGGGAAACACGTTGAGGATGCCCAGCGCATTGATCAAAAACTGCACCGCGAGAATGACCGCAGAGCCAGACGCCATGAGCGCGCCCCGACGATCGGTCGCCTGCTCGGCAATGCGAAACGCCGAGTAGATCAGCATCGCAAACACCAAGAAGAACAGGACGGTTCCGACAAAACCGACTTCCTCGCCAATGATGGCCAGGATGTAGTCATTGTGCGCCTCGGGCAGATACGAGTACTTCATGGTTGAGTTGCCGATGCCACGGCCGAACAGACCGCCCGAGGCAAAGGCCATGATGGCAAGCGTGGCCTGATAGCCGTCACCATACTCGTCGGCCCAAGGGTTCAAGGCAACCTGAATACGCACCATACGGTATGGCTCTGCGACAAGCGCAATCACGATCACGAGAATGCCGAAGATTAGCACGCCGATGATAAATCTGGGGTCGAGACCCGCAAACAACGCCATGCACATGAGGGTCAACAGGATGATCAGGACGGTACCGAAATCGGGCTGGATAAAGATCAGAAAGAGCGAAATACCCAGGTAGATGCCCATCTTGCGAAGGAATTCGTTGATGTTGCCACCGGGCGAAAAGAAGCGATCGAGCATGATGGCCGAATACGCAATGGCAAATGGCTTTAAAAACTCGGAAGGCTGGAACTGAATGCCGGCGATGTTGAGCCAGCGCGTGGCGCCACGGCTGCCGCTGCCCACCAAGAACACCAGAAACAGTAGCCCTATCATGCCTATGAGGAAGATCCTGAGCACATCCTCCCCAAACCAGCTGTCCGGCAAAACGCGCACGATGGCAATCAGCGCCAGAACACCGACCACGGCAAACGCAGCCTGTCGACCCAGAAAAAACGTCGCTGAGCCATTCTCGTGCAGCGCCTCGACCGAAGACGCCGAGTACACCATCAGCAGGCCAAAACACACCAAAGTAAACAGGCAGGCCATAAATATCAGACGGGGGCGCATGATGCGGGCGGGAACGCCGGCAATATAGCGTTCGCTAAACGACTGCCTGCCACGACCGGAACGCGGTGTGCTGCGCCGCGAGGAAGCACGGTCCGAGTCGGGCCTCCTCATACCTTGTCGGGGGCTCTCCTCTCTCACCGGCAACCCCTATTCCATTTGCGATTTCGCTGCAGCGGCAAGCTGAGCCACGTAGTCCTTAAACACGCGGCCGCGCTCCTCATAGCCCGAGAACTCATCGAACGAAGAGCAGGCAGGAGAAAGTAAGATCACGTCGCCACGGCTCGACAGCGAACGGGCAACGTCCACGGCATCGCGTAGGTCATCCGCCTGGGCAATATCCACATCGCCATCGACATCGGCCTCGTCCATAGCGGCGGTAAAGCGCTCGCGCGCATCGCCAAAGCAGACGACCGAGCGCACGTTATCCATAACGACGCGCGCGAAGTCCGTGAGCGGCGTGCCCTTATCGTGGCCGCCGAGCAGCAAGATCACGTTGTCATCGGGAAATGCCGTCAGTGCCTTCTCGACCGCGTCGGTGTTGGTCGCCTTGGAATCGTTGACGTAGCGCACTCCGTCAATCTCGCCGCACGGCTCCACGCGGTGCTCGAGCGGCTGGAACGAGGCCAGACCGCGGCAAATGCCCTCGGGATTGGCACCGACGGCCAGGACAGCCGTGGCAGCGCACAGGGCATTGATAACATTATGATGGCCCGAGATCTTGAGCTCGGATGTAGCGATGAGCGGGGTCTCGACGCCCTTCAGGCGCACGATCATCTTGCCATCGCGCACAAAGGCGACATCCTCACCCTCTGGCTCGTCAAAGGCAACCTTGCAGATGCGACGACCCGGCGTGTAGATGTACTCATCGAACTCGTGAATGCCGGCGTCTTCGACGTCGACGACCACCAGATCGTCATCGACCATATTGTCAAACAGTTTGATCTTGGCAAGCGCATAGTTCTTATGGCTCTTATGCCAGCCCAAGTGGTCGGGAGTGATGTTGAGCAGCACCGCCACGCGAGGGTGGAGCTCGGTGGTCGTAGCAATCTGATAGCTCGAGAGCTCAGCCACAAACCACTCGTTGTGGGCTCGGCCGTCAATCTCGTTGATAGGCGGCTCACCGATGTTGCCGACAGCTACACTGGCCTCACCGGAAGCCTTGAGCAGATAATCGGTCAGCGACGTGGTGGTCGTCTTGCCGTTGGTGCCCGTGATGGCAATCCAGTTATCGGGCGACAGGCGATAGGCAAACTCGGGCTCACCCATAATCTGGGCGGCATGCTCGCGCCCGGCCTTAAAGAAGCCCGAGAACTCCGAGATGCCCGGGCACGTCACGCATACGTCATAGGCGCCCTCGACCTGTTCGGTCCCATAGACAAACGACGCACCAGCAGCCTCGAGCGCACGCGTGGCGTCATTGGGCTCAGAGGTGCCGCCGCCATACACGGTAACGGCGCTTACGCGCTCTGGATGTGCCAGCGCCCAGCGGGCGACATCGAGACCGGATTTGCCCTGACCCAAAACGAGCAGGCTAAAGACATCAGCAAGAGGCATGAAAGACCACTATCCCAACTGGAAGAACAGAGCAAGGCCAACGGCACCAAATGCCGCAGCGATAATCCAAAAACGGATGACGACCTTGGTCTCGGCCCAACCCTTCTTTTCGAAATGATGATGGATGGGCGCCATAAGGAAGACGCGCTTGTGCGTAAAGTGGAAGTAGACAACCTGAATCATGACCGACAGGGTCTCAACGATAAACAGGCCACCGATGATGAGGGAGACGACCTCGGTGTTAGTCATGATGGACGTACAGGCAAACGCGGCGCCCAGAGCAAGCGAGCCGGTATCACCCATAAAGATGCTCGCCGGATAGCAGTTGAACCACAGAAAGCCCAGGCAGGCACCGGCACACGCGGTGCAGAAGATGGACAGGTTCACGTCTCCGTGCAAAAACGCCATGGCAGCCATGGCGAGCATGGCGATCATGGAGGTGCCGCCAGCAAGACCGTCAAGGCCATCGGTCAAGTTCACGGCATTAGAAAGACCGGCAATCATCAGCCAGCAAAAGACAATATAGAGCCACGGGAACGAATAGCCGCAGATGGTAGTCGAAAGCACGCCAAGGTCAATCGTCAACCCACCGGGAAAACGAATCTCGGGGGCGACGCCGCACCAGTTGACGGCAAGCACCGTAAAGGTGACACAGATAATGGTTAGGCCGATCATCTTGGCATGAGGCGTCAGACCGAGCGAGCGCCCATGCGTAACGGAGGTCAGGTCGTCGATCAGGCCCAGCACACCGGTCGCCAGCGTGGCGAGCAGCACGAGCACGAGCTCGGTGGTGAGCTTTCCCATCAGCAGGCAGGTCAGCGAGATCGCGACGAGGATGACAACACCACCCATGGTGGGCGTTCCCTGCTTAACCAAATGACGCTTAGGGCCGTCGGCACGAACCTGCTGGCCGATACCCTCGACCTTGAGCAGCTTAATCCACCACGGCATGAGCAGCAGCGCAATGGCTGCGGCGATGCCAAGCCCCAAAAAAGCCTGATACGTTGGATACGAGGGATTGCCGAACATGGGCTAGCACACACCTTCCACAAAGCGGTCGAGCTCAACAAAGCGGGAACCCTTGACCAGTACAACATCATGTTTTTCAAGCGCGCCGCCCATGCGGTCGAGCACCTGCTGATAATCGGAGAACACCTGGATGCGGTCCTCGTCCATGCCCATCATGCGCGCGGCATCGGCCATAAGCTGGGCCAGCTCACCACCCACGCACGCCAGCATGTCGAGCTTCTTGGCGGCGGCATAGGTGCCCACGAGCTCATGCATGCGAGGAGCCTCATCGCCCATCTCGCCCATCTCGCCCAGGATCGCCATGCGAGACCCCGTGCATGAAAGCGAGCACAGCAGATCGAGGCCGGCTGCCATCGATTCGGCGCTGGCGTTATAGGAATCGTCGATGATGCGTGCACCGCTCTTGGCGCGCTTGATCTCCTGGCGGTGCCCGGTGATCGTAAGACCCCTAAAGGCAGCATCGATCTGCTCGGGCGTCACGCCCAGGCGATAGGCAACCGCGGCGGCCTTAACGGCATTAGGAACGGACTGCACGCCGGGGATGGCAAGCATGGTATCGATTGTCTCGCCCTGACCAAAATCGAGCGTAAAGACCGGACGGCCCTCGTCATCAACGCGAACGTCGCGGGCGCGGACCTCATCATCGTCAGAGACACCGGCCAGCATCACGTCGATACCAGCAGGCTGGGCGAACGTATCGCGAATGAACGGCGTAAAACCGTCCTCGCCGCCCAAAACCAGCAGCGGCAAATAGTCGCCGGCGGCGCACATGCCCTGGACAATCTCGGCCTTAGCGCGGGCGATGTTCTCGCGGCTGCCCAAAATGCCGATATGAGAGGTGCCGATCTTGCTCACGATGGCAAGGTTGGGATTGGCGGACTGGGACAGGCGCTCGATCTCGTGGAAATGGTTCATGCCCATCTCGAGCACCAGGACCTCGGTATCGGCCGGAGCGGAAAGCACCGTGAGCGGCATGCCGATCAGGTTATTGAAATTGCCCTTGGTGGCCCAGACACGATAGCGCTTGGCGAGCACAGCGGCGAGAACGTCCTTGGTCGTCGTCTTGCCGATGGAACCGGTAATGCCAACGACCAGGCAGCCAAGCTCCAGGCGATACGCGTGCGCCAAACGCAGCAGAAACTCCTCGGGATCATCGGTCAGCAAGATGGCACAGCCCTTGTCCTGCGCCAGCGAGACCAGCTCGGCCTCGGGCTCACGCGTCATCACGACGGCGCCGGCACCCGACTGGACGGCACGGGAAGCAAAATCATTGCCGTCGACGTTTT
>USHF01000065.1 GCA_900554465.1 uncultured Collinsella sp. | reverse complement strand
AGATGTGTATAAGAGACAGGACGCGCACGGACTTGAGTGCGCAGGGCTCGCCGTTGACCGTAAGGGCGTCGCCTGCGTGACGCTCGAAACGGGCGTCGTCCATGACGTATTCGACGGCATCGTCGCCGAGTGCCTGGGCGATCATGCTGCCGTAGAGTAGCCCGACGCCGCCCTTGCCGATAAAGGCAACCTTGTTGATCTGCATGTGAATCATCTCCTCACAAAAAGGCGCCCGCGTGCGGGGCGCCTGATGGATTGTATGCCGCTGGGGCGTGTAGCGTGCACCGGAGGCTGAATTTAGAAGAACAAACGCATGGGAACTTATGCCGCAGGGCAGATGGCAAAAACGCGTGCGGGGTATCCGACGCCATCGCGCACCTTGGGGAAGGTGCAGAAGATGACGGCGCCTGTGGCGGGAAGCTCGTCCAGATGGTCCATGATCTCGATCTGGTAACGGTCGACCGAGAGGATGTATTGCTCGCCGGGATAGGGGTAGGCGTCCTCACGCGTGGCCACGCTCGCCGGGTCGGTGTCTGCCGGCTCGTGGCCGATGGCGCCGATATTGCGCTCTTCTACAAGCCATTTAATGGCATCGAGATCCCAGCCGGGGTAGTGGGGCTGGCCGTCCTCGTCCTTGTTTTCCAGATCGGCGAGCTTGGACCAGTCGGAGCGGAAGGCGACGAAAGCGTCCTCGGGAATGCGACCGTGCTCGTCCTCCCAAGTTTTGAGGTCATCGACGGTTAGGATAAAGTCGGGGTTTGCGGCGCACTCCTCGTGCTTGTCGATCACACAGAGCGGATGCATAAACTCGATGGGTTCGATCTCGCCAAGGGAACGGCCGTCAACATGGAAGTGGCGCGGCGCATCGACGTGGGTGCCGTATTGCGAGGCGACCGAATATTGGAAGCAACGCATGGGCGCGAGCATGTCCTCGGGCGTACCGGGCAGGTAGTCGAAGAGCTTGGTGGACTCAAATGGCTTAAAGCCAAACCAGTGCGGGGTGTCGCACGAGAGCGTATGGGTGAGGTCGACCCAGCGATAATCGGTGCTTTTGAGCTGGGAAGCAAGGTTCCAAAGGTCGAGCGCGGGCATGGTCGGCTCCTTTCATCGGGCTTTTTGCTGATGTTAAAGCGGTGCCGTGACGGCCTGATTTCTGCTGCGTTACGATACGTTCTCAATTGCGATTCCGATGTGTTTCGATGACGTGACGGGTTTGTTTCGCCTTGTCAGGGCTTCGATGGGAGGGGAGGGGCCGTGCAATATCGCGTTGACCCCAAAAGCGGCAACCGTATCTCGGCGTTGGGGCTGGGCTGCATGAGGTTTCCCGGTGCGCCGGGACGCCCGGATGCGAAGACAGCCGACGCCATCATCTCCCGTGCGGTGGAGCAGGGGATTAACTACCTGGACACGGCCTATCTCTATCCCGGCAACGAGGCTTGTGTAGGTGCGTCGCTTGAGCGCCTGGGCTTGCGCGACCAGGTTTTGCTCGCAACCAAGCTGCCGCATGCTTCGTGCAAATGCGCGGAGGATTTCGATCGGTTCTTCGACGAGCAGCTGCGTCGCCTGCGGACCGACCATATCGACTATTACCTCATGCACAACATTACCTCGCCCGCCCAGTGGGAACGTGTGGTGGCGTTGGGCATCGAGGACTGGATCGCGCATCAAAAGGCGGCGGGGCGCATTCGCCAGATTGGTTTTTCGTACCACGGCAGCGCGGCGGACTTCCTTACGATGCTTGACGCATATGACTGGGATTTTTGCCAGATCCAGTACAACTATGCCGGCGAGCATTACCAAGCGGGAACGGCGGGGCTCATGGCCGCCGCCGAGCGAGGCCTCGCGGTGTTTGTGATGGAGCCGCTGCTGGGCGGGCGTTTAGCGGGCAAGCTGCCGCCGCGGGCCCGCGCCGTGCTCGATAGTGCCCGTGACCCGCACTTGCGCACTCCTGCCGCCTGGGGTCTTTCGTGGGTGTGGAATCATCCTCAGGTGACGATGCTGCTTTCGGGTATGACCGATACCGTGCAGGTGGATGAGAACGCAGTGTTGGCCGATCGGGCCCTGCCGGATTCGATGACAGCTACTCAGCTCGATGCCATCGCGCGCGTGCTGACGGAGTTTGAAAAATCGAACCGTGTGCCCTGCACGGGATGCGGCTACTGCATGCCGTGTCCCAAGGGTATCAACATTCCCGGCTGCTTTGCCGCCTACAACGCGAGCTATGCGCACAGCTGGTTTACGGGTCTATCGCAGTACTTTACGGCGAGCGCGGTGCGCACAAGCGAGGCCAAGCTGGTGAGCAATTGCGTCAAGTGCGGCAAATGCGCGCGCCACTGCCCGCAGCATATCGATATCCCCGAGCGTCTCGATGACGTGCGTCGACGCTTCCAGCCGGGCCCCGTAACGGCCATGCTTAAAGTCTTCAGCAAAACTCGCTCCTCATGACCCTTTTATATCTTGTGATGGAGTAGTTCCTGTTTGCGGCAGAATGGGGCGATAACAGGAACTATTTCGCCGCAACTGATGGGAGGCTATCGTGGGTGACCGAGGTTTACGTAATGATTCGCGTGAGGTCCGTTGGGGCATTTTGGGCGCTGGGCGCATTTCTCATCGATTTGCATCGTCGCTCAAGAAGGTCGACGGGGCACGGCTGGTGGCTGCGGCCGGCCGCACTCCTGCACATGTCGAGGAATTTTGCCGAGCGTTTTCGATCGATGCTGCGCATGGCCATGCCTCGGTCGACGATAACGGCAATGCGGCTTATGACGCGCTGATTGCCGACCCCGATGTCGACGCAATCTACTTGGCGCTTCCGCATGGCATGCATACGCGTTGGGCCTGTCGCGCGCTGTGCGCCGGAAAGGCCGTGCTGTGCGAAAAGCCAGCCGTTTTGAGTGAGGAAGAGGCTCTCTCGATCGCCTCCACCTCTCGCGAGCGCGGCGTGCTGTTTATGGAGGCGATGAAGAATCGGTTTTGCCCGATGCGCACTCGCGTGAAAGACTTTCTTGCGTCGGGTGAGCTTGGCCGTATTGTCTCGATTGAAAGCGTGCAAAAGCTCGATTACGGCGAGTCTCCTTCGGGCTATCTGCTTGATTCGCTGCAGGGCGGCTGTCTATATGACATGGGCTGTTATGCGGTCGGTTGGTTTGAGGATTTGCTCGCGGGCGCGTGCGAGGTTTCGTCCCGTGAAGTTCGCTGGCGTGACGTATCAGGCGGCCGTGTCGATTGGGCCGACGAGATCCATATGAGCGTCGGAGGTATACCCATTCATATGGTGTGCGACGGCAAAGCAGCATATGAAAGCCGCTTAACGATTGCCTGTGAGCGGGGCTCGTTGGAAATCGAGCGTCTCCATCGCCCCGAGCTCGCCCATGTGAAGTACTCCGACGGTCGAGTACTCGAAATCGATGCACCATTTGAGGTCGATGATTTTTACGGTGAGACATCGCATGCGACGCAGCTCATTCAGGCGGGGAAACTCGAAAGCCCCATCATGTCCCTAGCCGCTACACAGCGCTGTGCGCACATCATCGATGCGATTCGCTTGAAACTTTAGGGCGTGGGGCTCGGCGGACCGTGCCCCTGATGCCCCTTTTATAACTTGCGGTGGAATACGGTCTGTTTGCGCCAAAATAAGGCACCAATAGACCGTATTTCACCGCAACTGATGAAGAGGGAGTTGGAGATGCTGACGATCGGGTGTCATCTTTCGACGACGAAGGGCTATCGGGCAATGGGGGAGACGGCGCTGTCCATTGGCGCCAATACCTTTGCGTTCTTTACGCGCAACCCGCGCGGTGGCAAGGCAAAAGAACTTGACATGGATGACGTGGCGGCTCTGCGCGAGCTTATGGCGCAAAACGACTTTGGACCGCTGGTGGCGCATGCCCCGTATACCTATAACCCCTGCTCCGCTAAGGAGCGGGCGCGCGAGTTTGCCTTGGAGGCAATGGCCGAGGACTTGCAGCGTCTGGAAGCACTGCCCGGCAACTACTACAACTTCCATCCCGGTGCGCATGTGGGGCAGGGCTCCGACGTCGGCATTCAGATGATTGTCGACACGCTGTGCCAGGTGATGTTTGAGGGGCAGCAGACGACGGTATTACTCGAGACCATGGCAGGAAAGGGCACCGAGGTGGGCCGTAGCTTTGAAGAACTGGCGTGCATTATCGAGGGCGTTGCCGCCAAGTGCCCAGAGCTGTCCGATAAGCTGGGCGTTTGTTTGGACACCTGCCATGTGAGCGATGCCGGCTACGACATCATCCATGATCTGGACGGCGTACTCGACGAGTTCGACCGCGTGGTGGGTATCGATCGCTTGCATGCCGTACACATCAACGATTCGAAGAACCCTTGTGGCGCCCATAAAGATCGTCACGAGTGCATCGGCAAGGGATACCTTGGCAGCGAGGAATTTGGTGGCGGTATGCAGGTTATGCAGAATATTGTATCGAATGGCCACTTGCGTTCGCTGCCGTTTATTTTGGAGACTCCGAACGAACTTGCAGGTTATGCAGCTGAAATTAGACTATTAAGGTCATTGCAGCAGTAATGACTGTCACAAAGTAGAGTATTCCATTCACGTTATGGGTTTGTTTCAATCAGTTTTCTCATTGCAGATTCGTAATTCCGGGTGCATAATAGCCAACAGTTTTTGCAGACCTCTGAATCAAACGAGGTCACCGGAAGGAGACTGATTATGAAGCTGAAGAAGCTTGGCGCATTTGCCGCCACGGGTGCTATGGCACTCGCCCTTGCTCTGACGGGCTGCGGTTCGTCCAACGCCACCTCTGGTTCTGATGCCGGTCCCAGCAGCTCTGACGACGCTAAGGTCGAGAAGGTCGACGGCTCCAAGGAGTACGCGCTCGTCAAGGACGGCACGCTGACCGTCGGCACCTCTGCCGAGTACGCGCCGTTTGAGTACAAGGATGACAACGGCGACTACCAGGGCTTTGACCTTGAGCTCATCAAGGCTATCGGTGACAAGCTGGGTCTGGATGTCGAGTACGTCAACAATGACTTTGACACGCTGGTTCCGGGCGTCGCTTCGGGCGCCAAGTATGACGTTTCCATCGCGGCTATCACCGACACGCCCGAGCGTGAGAAGGAAGTCACTTTCTCTGATTCCTACTACATGGACGATCAGGCTATCGTGACCAAGGTCGATAACACCGACATCACGGCCGACAACTACAGCGAGAAGCTCAACAACGCCGACGCTACCATCATCGTCCAGTCTGGCTCGACCGCCGAGGCCTTTGCCCAGGAGAACTTCCCCAAGGCCAAGATCGTCCCCTACAAGGACGCCACCGAGTGCTTCAGCGCCCTGCAGTCCGATAAGGGCGACGCCGTAGTCACCAACCGCTCCGTTGCCAGCCAGCTGACCGCCGAGCAGTTCAACACCTGCCAGACCATCAAGCAGATCAGCACCGGCGAGGAGTACGCCATCGCCATCAACCAGGGCAACACCAAGCTCAAGGACGACATCAACCAGGCTATCAAGGACCTGACCGACGACGGTACCGTCGACGCCCTCATGGCTAAGTACAATATCAAGTAAAATAACTACTTGATTGCGCGCGGGCCCTTTCCGTTTTGGCGGAAAGGGCCTTTGCGCTTCTCTTGACGGAGAGCGTTTCCGTCTCGTTTTGCCGGCAACTTCTACGATAGGAGCCACCTTGTCTCGACTGAACAAAGGGGCCGCGGAGCAGCGTTTTCCACTGCCCTCGATGCTCCAAAAGCTGGCCTGTGCCCTGGCTGTGGCGCTCGCCCTGGTATGCGCGGGGGCCTGCGTGCCCACGACCGCCCAGGCGCTTGAGACCGCAAAGATTACCGCCCGACCCAATACCGGTTCGGGTAGCGATGTGGTCGGCGGCACCGAGACGCGCATCACTTGGGAAGTTCAGGCCGATGCCGACGAGGAGCTGAGCGGTCTTTCGCTGACGTTTGTCGACGGCACGACGTTTGGTACCGATGACACGCGATTGACGATGCTCTCGGGCGAGGACCTCATGGATCGTACGCCCATGAAGCCCACGTGCAAGGCTGACGGCCAGACGCTCAAGATTGACTTTGGCGAGACGGCGCCTGCCGGCGGCTATTTCCGCGTCGAGGTTTACGGTGTGACGTTTCCCGTCGAGGGCGGCGATGAGGCCTTTAGCGGCACCTATACGCTCGCCGACGGTTCGACCAAGAAGATCTCCAAGATTCCGTCGGTGGAGATCAAGGGCGTGACGGTCTTCGATAACTTCCTGGCCGACCTTAAGGAGCAGCCGTGGGTCGAGGCGTGGAACTCCAATATGTTCCTGCGCCTGTTCCTGAACCCGGTCATTTTGGTCCAGAGCCTGCCGATCGTCTTCAAGGGCTTCCTTATGTCGCTTTCGATCGTGCTCGTGGCGTTTCCGCTGGCAATTCCCTTTGGCTTTGCCCTGTCGCTTATGCGCATCTCCAAGTCGCGCATCCTGCGCTGCCTCGCCGGCATCTACGTGAATATCATTCGCGGTACGCCGGCGTTCCTGCAGATCTATATCGCGTTCTTCGGTCTGCCGTTGGCCGGCGTCAAGGTGGACGACTATGTTTTGGGCGTTATCGTCATGGCCATGAACTCGTCTGCGTACCTGTGCGAGATCTTCCGTGCCGGTATTCAATCGATCCCCAAGGGCCAAAACGAGGCTGCTCGCTCTCTGGGCATGAATGCCTTCCAGACGCTGCTCTACGTTATGATTCCGCAGACGTTCCGCAATGTTTTGCCTACGCTGACCAGCGAGTTTATCTTGCTTTACAAGGATACGTCGCTGCTTGCCGCCGTGGGTGTGGTCGAAATCGTCATGAACGCCCGTACCATCGTGGCCACGACGGGCTCCATTACACCGTACGTGGTTGCCGCCCTGTTCTATCTGGTCATCACCCTGCCGCTCGCTCGCTTGGTGAGCGGTCTTGAGGCGAGGCTTTTGGGTACGACCGAGACCAAGAAGAAGCGTCCCGCTAAGAGCGCCGGACAGGTTGTCGCGACGCCTGCCGATCACATCGCCGGTCTGTAAGGAGGTCCTATCATGAGCGAAACCAATAACTCGAACGAGGTCGTCGTCAGCATTAAGAACCTCCAGAAGGCCTTTGGCGATAACGTGGTCCTGCGCGATATCGATCTGGATGTGCATAAGGGCGAGGTCGTCGTAGTTCTGGGTCCTTCGGGCTCGGGCAAGTCGACGATGCTTCGCTGCATCAATCGTCTGGAGCATCCTACGAGTGGTTCGATTGTCGTCGAGGGCGTGGATGTGTGCGCCAAGGGCGTTGACCTCAATAAGGTGCGTACGCACTTGGGCATGGTGTTTCAGCAGTTCAACCTGTTCCCGCACCTATCGGTCAAAAAGAACGTCATGCTTGCGCAGCAAAAGGTGCTCAAGCGCAGCAAGGAAGAGGCCGAGAAGATCGCCGTCGAGGAGCTGACCAAGGTCGGTCTTGCCGCTGTCTCTTATACACATCTCCGAGCCCACGAGACATGCGCAGATCTCGTA
>USHF01000064.1 GCA_900554465.1 uncultured Collinsella sp. | reverse complement strand
ACGAGATCTGCGCATGTCTCGTGGGCTCGGAGATGTGTATAAGAGACAGCTGCTCAAGTTCGGCCAGGTGGGCGCGGGCATCGGCAAGTGCCTTTTTCGCGGCGTTCATCTCGCGCATGGCCGAGGCACCCTGGGCGATAAAGGTGCCCACGGCGTTCGCAGTGTTCGAGACAGCGGTCCCCAGATCGCGGCTCGCGGCGGAGGAGTGCGGGGCGGTCGGGCGAGCGGTGTCGGCAGCGTCCGCATCGGCAGTCTGCGGCACGGCGATATTGCCGGTACCGCCTTCGATCACAGAAAAGCCTGCTGCGTGCGGGTCGACCGCATCGGTGCCAATCGTGGGATGCTCGAGCTGCAGAAACGAGGGCATGGTGCTGCCCTGGTCGGCAACCGGAGTCTCGCCGGGTACGAAGGTCGAGGCTGCCTCGGCGGCCTCCTCTTCCTCGGCGTCAACGTCAGCGTCGGCCACGGCGTCTTTCATCGCTTTGACGGCATCCATCATGGAGTCCATGACGGCGTCGAGCTCTTCTTCCGAAGAAACCTCGATAGGGCCCGCAGCTTGCGGAGCAGCATCCTGTACGGGGCGGTCGTCCTGAGCGGGCGCATCGTCGTTTTGCTCGTCTGCATCTTCGGCGCCAGGGGTTTCCGCCGTAGCGCTTTCGTCCAAGAATGGGCCGTCGAGGTCAATATCATCGCAGGTCACAGCGTCGGCATCTGCAGTGACGTCTGCGGAATCATCAATATGCTGTTGAGTCTGGGGGTCCAGCTCGTCTGTCATAGGCATGTGCTCCTCATCGTTGTTTGTCACCCTATGATAAAGTCTCGCGCCGACATCCCGCGCGCTGCAGCAAAGTTTCAAAACGTGTTCGATGGCTCGCGTCGATAGCAAAAACTCGGCCACTTTATCCAGTTTGTACTTGACATTCCCTTCGCCGAAAGACGTTGCGCCGTTCGCCTGCCATGGGCTTTATTTTTCACTTGAACCCGCTAAAGTTGCATTTCAGCTTTTGGCGCGTGAAGTTGGATGCGCGCAGTCGACGGGCAGGCCCGTCGCGATTTGAAAGGACTTTATATGGGACTTTTCACTGGTAAGACCGTGATCGTCACCGGCGGCGGCAAGGCCACGCTCAAGGACGGCTCCGCTGGCTCCATCGGCTACGGTATCGATATCGCTTTTGCCAAGGAGGGCGCAAACCTCGTCATTACCGGCCGCAACGTTGCCAAGCTCGAGGCTGCCAAGGAATCCCTCGAGGCCGAGTACGGCGTCAAGGTTCTGCCTGTTCAGGCCGATGTCTCGGCTGGTCAGGACAACGAGGCCGTCGTCCAGAACGTCATCGACAAGGCCATTGAGGAGTTCGGCCGCATCGACGCCGTCGTCAACAATGCTCAGGCCAGCGCTTCGGGCGTGACGATCGCCGATCACACCATGGACCAGTTCAACCTCGCCATTTACTCCGGTCTGTATGCCACCTACCTGTACATGCAGAAGGCCTACCCGCACCTGAAGGAGACCAAGGGCTCCGTGGTCAACTTTGCTTCGGGCGCCGGCCTGTTTGGCAACTATGGCCAGTGCAGCTACGCCGCTGCCAAGGAGGGCATCCGCGGTCTGACCCGCGTCGCTGCCAACGAGTGGGGCAAGGACGGCATCAACGTCAATATCGTTTGCCCGCTTGCTTGGACCGCCGCGCTCGAGAACTTCCAGGATGCCTATCCCGAGGCGTTCAAGGCCAACGTCCACATGCCGCCGGCGGGTCACTACGGCGACGTCGAGAAGGAAATCGGCCGCGTTGTCGTTCAGCTCTGCGGTCCCGACTTTAAGTATATGAACGGCGAGACCGTCACCCTCGAGGGTGGCATGGGCCAGCGTCCTTAGGGGTTCCGCCGTTCTACCGAACGGCGGACCGGCCGACGCTGCGCGGTCACCAGAGCGATAACTTGTCATTCAAAGAGGGCGGCATGACCAGAAGGTCTATGCCGCCCTCTTTTCATGCCAATTTGTTCGCCCTGGCGACCGCTCGCTGATGTTGTCAGAGCATCGGCGTTACCAGAGCATCGGCGTTGTCGGCAGTTGGGGACAGTCCCTAAGTGCCGGCAGATTGGGACACTCCTTTGCAAGATGGCGCTGAAGGCTGTCCCCAACGTCTAGTCGTTTAAGAACGTCCCCAACGACTAGCGCGGGAACCTGATCCTAATGCACTAGTTTCTGTCGAGTCGGTGCTTCTTGCGGGTTGCCCGTATAATGGTTTGCGTATGAACCGCAACCAAGGAGTTCCAGTTTATGGACCAGAACCTTTTTAAATTCGACCTGATCGCCGAGGACCCGACGACGCACGCGCGCGCCGGCGTGCTGCACACCCCGCACGGCGACTTCGAGACGCCGATCTTTATGCCCGTGGGCACCAAGGCAAACGTCAAGGGCATTCCTACCGAGACTGTCAAGAAGCTCGGCGCCCAGATCGTGCTCGCCAATACCTATCATCTGTCCATGCGTCCCGGCGAGGATACCATCGCCGAGCTGGGCGGCCTGCACAAGTTCATGAACTGGCACGGCCCCATCCTCACCGACTCGGGCGGTTTCCAGGTCTTCAGCCACAACGATGCCGTCAAGCTCACCGATGAGGGCGTGCGCTTTATTGTCAACGATTACGACGGCCGCCACGTGTTTTGGACGCCCGAGGACAACATGGAAATCGCCATGAAACTCGGCTCCGATATCTGCATGCAGCTCGACCAGTGCCCGGGCTATCCCGCCACGCGCGCCTACGTTGAGCGCGCCGTTGAGCTGTCGAGCATGTGGGCCGAGCGCTGCTATAAGGCGCATACCCGCGATGACCAGGCGCTCTTTGGCATCGTTCAGGGCGGCATGCACCTGGATCTGCGCCTGCGTTCGCTGCGCCATCTGGAGGAGTGCGGCGACTTCCCGGGCTATGGTATCGGTGGCTATTCGGTGGGCGAGGATCACGAGACCATGTTCGAGACCCTGGCGCCGCTCGTGAGCGAGTACATGCCCAAGCATAAGCCGCGCTACCTGATGGGTGTCGGCAACCCCACCACGCTCGTACGCGGCGTGGGCGTGGGCATCGACATGTTCGACTGTGTGCTGCCGACGCGCACCGGTCGCATGGGTACGGCGTTCTCCAGTGAAGGTCGCCTTAACTTCCGTAACGCGCGCTTTGCGCACGACGACGGCCCCATCGACCCCACCTGCACCTGCCCGGTGTGCACGGGCGGCTACAGCCGCGCGCTCATTCGCCACATGGTCACGCAGAAGGAGATGCTCGGCGGCATTTTGCTTTCGATGCACAATATCTACTACCTGCTCAACCTTATGCAGCGTGCCCGCCAGGCCATTATCGAGGGCCGCTACGGCGCATTCGTGAGCGATTGGATGAATAGTCCTGCCGCGGTGGATTACTAAGGGCGACAGACACGCTTGCAGAGCGTGGGCAACGGCAATGGTCGGGCGCCAGCCGGTCGTCACATTCGTTGACACCGGCTGCGCGACCGCTGACCGATAGCTTGCAAGTGCTTGATGCATCGTGGGTACCATACCGAATAGTTGATGCTCGGGCGGGTGTTTGACGCATAGCGTCGACCCCGCCCGTTTTTCTTTTTCTCGATAGGAGTACCCATGATTAAGAATGAGAACGTCGAGGGCGAGCCTGCCTACGACGAGACGTACCGCCGCGGCCCCGTGGTCATGCGCGGCCCCATGATTCCTAAGGACAACACCTACGCCAACCTGCTGGCGCCCGAGGAGTCGACTGACTGGCTGCACGCCGACCCCTGGCGCGTGCTGCGAATTCAGGCAGAGTTTGTCGATGGCTTTGGCGCACTTGCCGAGCTTGGACCTGCGGTGACCATCTTCGGTAGCGCCCGCACGCCCAAGACCGATCCGCTCTACAAGGCGGCGCGCGCCGTCGGGCGCAAGATCGCGCAACGTGGCGTGGCGGTCATCACCGGTGGCGGCCCCGGCATCATGGAAGCGGCCAACAGGGGAGCAGCGAGTGTCAACGGCAAGTCAGTTGGCCTAGGCATTGAATTGCCGCACGAGCACGGGCTCAACAAATACGTGAACCTCGGCATGGACTTCCGCTACTTCTTTGTGCGCAAAACCATGTTCGTTAAGTACAGCTCGGGCGCCATCGTATTTCCCGGCGGCTTTGGCACGCTCGACGAGATGTTCGAGGTTCTCACGCTGGTGCAAACGCACAAGGTCAAGCGCATGCCGCTCGTGTTGGTGGGCAGCGAGTACTGGCAGGGCCTGTTCGACTGGCTCAACGGTCCGGTGATGGACGCCGGCATGATCAGTCCGCTCGATCCGGATCTGGTACACATTACCGACGACCTCAACGAGGCCGTTGACATTGCGCTCAGCGGGCTGATGTAGATCAATCGTGCCCACGCGACATGAATACGCATGGCAATCTGATGTTATCTAACATCAGATTGCCATTTATATTGGGTATACTGGTGTAAAAGACGAGGGCGAGGAGGTCGCAAATGTCTACAGCAACAGTTAAGCCTACGACGGTTCGAATCGAAGAGGGGCTCAAGGAGCAGGCGACTGAGTTCTTGGATTCGGTCGGCCTCAGCCTCAATTCCTATCTCAATCTTGCCGTTCGGCAGCTGGTAAATCAGCGAAAGATTCCTTTTGAGATTGTAGGAAGGGCGGAGGTGCCCAACGAGGTGACGAGGCGCGCCATGGTGATCGCCGAGGCTCATGAGCTGGGGATTTTGCCGGACGATAGCCTGTCATTCAATAACGCTGATGAGCTTATGTCATTCCTCGATGAGGAATAGCGATGTTCGAGATTAAAGTCGAGGCTCAATTTAAGGTGGACTACAAACGAACGATGCGCATGCATCCGCAGCTAAAAAGTGAGTTTAAAGCGGCGGTTGCAGAGCTTGTGGCTCATGGGTCACTTCCGGCGGAGTATGGCGCCCACGAGCTCTCAAACCCGGGCGGAAACTACAACGGCCACATCGATTTCCACCTATCCGATGGCTTGGTCGATGTGGTCGTTCTTTATCTTCCCCATAAGACTAACCCAGTGATTAGGCTGGTGAGAATGGGCACTCATCAGGAACTGTTTCAGGGTCCGCTGGGCTGATCGCCGATTTCTAAGTTGCGGTGGAATAGGGATTGATTGGCGGCTAATAAGCCAAAAACAGTCCCTATTCCACCGCAAGAGGTAAAGGTGCCCCTAGTGGATGGGCTGGTAGCGGGGGCAGTAGCTGATGGCGATGGCATCGACGCCTACATGGGTGGCGATGGTGCAGCCGATGGGGCCGGTGCCGGCGTCTACGTAGTCTTGGCCCGCGAGCGCTTGGCTGACGAGCTCCTGCTCCTCGGCGGCGCCGGTCGTGAGCACGCGCACGCTGGAGCCCGGGTTCTCGTCCAAAAACGTGAGGCAGTCTGCCATGGTGTTGGCGACGATACGCTTGGCGCCGCGGCCCTTATTGATGGCCTTGATCTCGCCCGACTGCCACTCCGGCGAAACGGCCAGGCGAATGTTGAGCATCTGCGTCAGCTGGCCGGCGAGCTTGGGGGCGCGGCCGTTTTTGACCAGGTTCTCGAGCGTTCGGGGAATCAGCAGCAGATGGGCGTCGGGCAACGTCGCGCGGATCTGCGCCTCGGTCTCGTCCAAGCTGCGGCCGTCCTTGCGCATGGCAAGCGCGTACTCCACCAGCAGACCCTCGGCGCCCGAGCCGGTGCGCGAATCGATGCAGCGCACGTCGAGCTCGTGGGTCTCGGCGACCAGGCATGCGTTGGAATAGCAGGTGGACCACTCGCTGCACAGCGAGATAAAGATGGCGCTGTCGTGGCCATCGGCGCGCACGCGGTCAAACAGCGCCTTGAACTCGCCGGCGCTCGGCTGCGAGGTGTGCGGCAGCTGCTCAGAGCCGGCCATGCGCGCGACGTATTCCTCGGCAGTAATCTGCACCTGGTCGAGCAGGTCCTCGCCCTCGATAATCACATGCAGCGGAATCACGTAAATACCGAGCTCTTGGGCGCGGGCGGGGGAGATGTCCGACGTGGAGTCGGTTATGATGGCAAAAGACATAATTGCACCTTTCGATGGGGCGCCACGGCGCCGCCGATTGAGAGCAAAGTGCGACAAGTATAGTGGAGTTGCTCTACATTGCTAGGTTCAATTGTTGAATAGTCAACAGTTTGAAGCGGTGGTGTGGAAATCATCAACTGGGGAAGAAGGGTGCCGATGGCGGCATTGCAACTTTGCGAGCGGCCGGTTGTGCTGTTCGATTTTGACGGCACGGTGGCCGATACGGGTCGGGCAGTGATGACCTCGACGCGCAAGACGCTGGCTGCGCGCGGGTTTTCGGAGACGCAGATGGGTGATCTGCGCCGCATGATCGGGCCGCCCCTGTGGAAGAGCTTTCACGACTTTTACGGCTTTTCCCGCGAGGAGTCGCTTGTGGTGGCCGATGAGTACCGCGCCTTTTTTGATGAACTGGGACCGGAGGAGTATCCCGTGTTCAATGGGGTCCCCGAGCTGCTGGATGGGTTGGTCGCCCAAGGCAAACGTATGGCCGTGGCGACGTCGCGCATGGAGGCCAAGTGCATCGACATGGTGCATGAGCTCGGGCTCTCTCAGTTTGAGGCGGTGATTGGCATGAATCCGCCGCAGGGACGCGAGACCAAGGCCGATTCGGTCCGCGATGCCCTGGCGGCGCTCGGCGCGACGGCCGACGATGCCGTGATGATCGGCGATCGCTTTAACGATGTGGAGGGCGCGCACGCAATGGGCGTGCCGTGCATCGGCATCTATTCGGGCGCGGCGGCGCCGGGCGAGCACGAGGCGGCGGGTGCCGATGCGGTGGTGCACTCGGTGGCCGAGCTTGCTAAACTTTTCGCTATCTAATGACGTAATGTGAGGGGCGAGCGCGCTCGCCGCTCATTGGTAAGGAGGTCGTCCATGAATCAGGTGGAGCAGAGCGTCGCCGAGTATGTCGACGAGGTCTGGGAAGATGTCGTCGCCGATATCGAGCAGCTGGTGAGCTATCCGTCCGTGGCAGTTTCTGCCGATGCAGAGCCCGGCGCGCCGTTTGGCCGCCCGGTCCGTGACGCGCTCGACTGTGCGCTCGGCATCGCGCAGAAGCTCGGCTATCAGACGAGCGACGACGAGGGCTATGTGGGCATTGCCGATATTCCTGGCCGCGGCGACAAGCAGCTCGCGACCATCTGCCACGTGGACGTGGTGCCCGCCGGCCCGGGCTGGAACACCGACCCGTTTGCGATGGAGCGTCGCGAGGGCTGGCTGCTCGGCCGCGGCGTTATCGACGACAAGGGTCCGGCGGTGCTGTCGCTCTACGCCGGCGCCTATCTGCTCAAGCACGGCATTGTTCCGCGCTACACCTTCCGCGCACTGCTGGGCTGCGATGAGGAAGTGGGCATGTCCGACGTTCACCATTATCTGGAGAACCACGCGAACCCCGACTTTCTGTTTACGCCCGATGCCGAGTTCCCGGTCTGTAATGCCGAGAAGGGCCAGTTTGGGGCGACATTTGTGAGCTCCAAGATCGACGGCGGGCGCATTGTGTCCTGGAGCGGTGCCGAGGCGAGCAACGCCATTCCGTCGCAGTCTATCTGCGAGCTTGCGATTGCCGCCGATGAGCTGCCGGCGCCGGTCGAGAACGGCGACCGCCTGGAGA
>USHF01000063.1 GCA_900554465.1 uncultured Collinsella sp. | reverse complement strand
CGTAAGGAGTCGTCGGCAGCGTCAGATGTGTATAAGAGACAGATTCTATTCCCAGCGCATGGCTGTTTGCGCAGGGGTATGACCGCAATATCGTGGTACTCACGCAGCCGGCGGGCTTTGTGAAGCAGCCCAACAGCGTGATGCCCATGCTGCGGCGCGTGTTCCGTCACTATCCGGAGTTTGTTGCAGCGCTTGAGCATCGGCATGAGGTCTACAATGCCACGCTCGATGACCTGGCACGTCGAGAGGCTGCCGGGGAAATCTTTGTGGTGCGGCCGAGCGAATCGGTGAAGGTGCCGTCGCTGTGCCGCGAACCGGATGAGCTCGAGCGCATCTACCAGGTCGGCCGCCACGATGCAGAGGCGACTTTGCCGGCGTTGGAAGCGTATCTGGCGGGGTAAGGGTCGCATACGGAAAGCGCATCCCGGAATGGAGGCCCAAACTGGGATGCGCTTTCCATTGCTGAAGATATGAGGCTGCGAATCAGCTGTTCGGCCTATGCCTATGCCTGCTGCCAGGTGTCGACAAGCTCCTTGGCTGCGGCATGGGGGTCGTCGGCGCTGCAGACGGCGCTTACCACAAAGAAGCCGTCGACGCCGGTGGCCTTAAGCTGCGGCAAGTCGGCCGTCTTAACGCCGCCGCCCACCACGATGGGCACGGGGCTTGCCGCGTGGAGTGCGGCAAGGTCCTCAAAGCTCTTGGTGATGATAGAGCCGTCGGCCGCGCGTCCGCAGTCGCGCTTGGTCTCGGTCTCGTGGAGCGGGCCGATGCCCAGGTAGTCGACCAGGCTCATGTCGGCGGTCTTGACGTACTCGAGCATCTCCTCGCAACGGGCCGAAAGGCCCACAATGGCGTCGGGGCCCAGCAGCTTGCGACAGACCTCGACGGGAATATCGCTCTGGCCCACGTGCACGCCGTCGACCGCAATGCCCTGCTCGCGTGCGGCGAGTACGCAGTCAAGGCGGTCATCGATCAGCAAGGCGACCTGACCGGTCTTGCCAGCCTGTGCGATTGCCTGCGCGGCGTCGCCGGTCAGCGCAATGATCTCGCGGGCGCTTGCCACCTTGGAGCGCACCTGAATGCAGGTAAAGCCGGCGTCGAGCGCCTGGGCCACCACATCGCCCACGGGGCGTCCGAGGGTGTTTTCGGGGCCGAGCACCAGATAGGCCGAGATATCAAGGTTGTCGCGGATGCTCATTGTGCTTCCTCCTGCTTTTTGATCTGTGCTTCCATGCGCTTGAGTTTGCCGGTCATGGTGTCGGTAAATCCGGGTCGAATATCGGCTTTGAGCACGACTTCGGTGCGGATGCCCTTGCTCGCCAACACAAAGGTCGCGTCGCGCACGACCTGCATGACCTCGTCCCAGTCGCCCTCGATCTCGGTGAACATCGAGGTGGTGCGGTTGGGAAGGCCGCTCTCGCGAATGACGCGCACGACCTCGGCGACCTCGGCGGACAGCTCGTCGCCGGTGCCGCATGGGGCGATGGCCACGGCGACGAGCGTGTTCATGCCGGCATTTGTTGCGGGTTCGGACATGGCTTATGCCTCCTCGAGCTCGAGTCGGTTGTCGGCAATATCCTGGGCGGTTGCGCGGTAGAGCTCGTCGATAAAGGCGACCTTAAAGCTTGCCGGGGCATCGGCGACGGCGGCGGCACGCGTGCCGGCAACGTTGTAGACGGCGGTGCCGCAGACTGCTGCCGTAAACGGATCGGTAGCACAGGCGTACACGGCCAGCACGCCGCCCTGCGAGCAACCGCAGCCGGTGATCTTGGACATGAGCGGGCTGCCGCCGTGGGATTTGGCCACGGTCGTGCCGTCGGTAATCAGGTCGACTTCGCCCGAGACCACAACGGCGCCGCCGGTGTAGCGAGCGAGCGCCACGGCGGCATCGCGGGCGGCGTCGACCGTGTCGGTGGTATCGACACCACGTACGCGGCTCAGATCGGCCGACTCGCCCTCAAGACCCCACAGGCCGGAGAGTGCGATGATCTCGGAGGCGTTGCCGCGTACGATGGCGGGCTTGTACTGCTTGAGCTCGTTTACCAGCTGGGTGCGCAGGCTACCGATGCCCAGACCCACCGGATCGAGCACCCAGGGCTTGCCGGCGTCGTGTGCCGCCTTGGCCGCGCGGGGAATCGTCTGCTCGTAGATGGGGAAGAGCGTGCCCATGTTGAGATAGATGGCGCCGCCGCCGGCAACGAGCGCCTCGCCCTCGTCGGGCAGATAGACCATGGCGGCCGAACCGCCCACGGCGAGCTGCGCGTTGGCGACAAAGTCGATCGTCACCGTGTTGGTGATGGAGCCGGCCATCGGATTGGTGGCTCGAATCTCCTCTACGGCCTTGACCATATGTTGCTTAAGCTGTTCCGAATCAATCACTGCACATGCCTCCTTGGCATAGAAAAGGGGCGCTGTGCATAGACAGCGCCCCTGTAAAGGCGGCATGCTCCCTACGCCAGCATTAACTGACAGGTTCAAAGGATTGGGCCCTATGCCCTCTCAGCCTTGTGGTTTGCACCGCCGGCACTCCCGCATCGAATCTGTTGTTCCCTATACTAGCGCACCTGCCAATATGGGACAGGTTTATTTTGGCAGGTGGCAACAGGGGCGCTGCATTTTCCCAGATAAAACCTGCCAAGATAAACCTGTCCCTTATTGGCAGGTCGTTACAATAGACGGGATAAAGAATGACCGAGGGGACCTTATGATCAAACTTGTGCTGACCGATATGGACGATACGCTGATTCCTGCTGGACACGATGGCGCCAGCGACTGCGCCATCGAGGGCATTCATGCCATGCAGGCGGCGGGCCTGCATTTTGGCCCGGTTTCGGGTCGCCAGCCGTCCGCGATGAGCTGGATGTTCCGCAATCGCTCCGAGTGCTTCTCGACCGGTGCGTTTTGCAACGGCCAGGTGATGTTTGTCGATGGCGAGGCGGTTGCCTCGCGCGCAACTGATAACGATGCCCTTATGCGCCTGGCCGACTACCTGGAGCAAGAGACCGACGATACCTATTTGAAGGTCTACCGTCTGGGTGATGACTTTTGGGACAACGACGCCTATTGCGTGACAAGCGATCCCGAGCGTGTGCGTCGCGCCATGGAGTCAGGCGGCAACGCGTGGCTCAAGGGCGAAGAGGCTCCCTGTCGCCCTGTCGTTGACGATGCCCCGGTATACAAGGCGAATATCTGGAGTGCCCGTTCGCGCGAGGAGCTCGCCGAGCTGCGCGAGCGTGTTGCCGCCGAGGTGCCGGAGCTCTCGCTCGTGTTTCCCAACAACCGCGTGCGCCTGTTCGACGTTCTTCCGACCGGCTGGGACAAGGGCTGTGCTGCGCTGGAGCTGGCGCGCGCTTTGGGCCTGACGCCCGACGAGGTGGCCGTATTCGGCGATTCCGATAACGATTTGCCCATGATCGATGCCGTTCCCAATTCCGTTGCAGTCGCCAATGCCAACGAGGCCGTCACGGCTGCCGTGCGCTGGCATATCGGCGCTGCGGCAGATGATGCGGTTGCCGGGGCTCTGCATCAGATTGCCGCCTGCGCCGCGACGGGGGAGATGCCGTCGTTTATGCGTCAGATGGACGCGACGGGTTTCGACGTCACGAACGTCTAGGGAGAAAGCCATGAAGCTCCAGCAGCTCAGATATGTCGTCAAAGTTGCCGAATGCGGCAGCATCACCGAGGCCTCGCGCCGGCTCTTTGTGTCGCAGCCTTCGATTACCGCGTCAATTCGCGATCTCGAAAACGAGATGGGTGTACACATCTTTGAGCGCACCAACAAGGGCGTCATTGTGTCCGAGGAGGGCGAGACCTTCTTGGGCTACGCGCGCCAAGTGCTCGACCAGGCCGATTTGCTCGAGGGTAAGTACAAGAGCGCATCCGAGCAGGTGCCGCATTTTAGTGTGAGCTGTCAGCATTATTCCTTTGCCGTTAACGCGTTTGTTGACGTGATCCGCGAGTTCGATGCCGCGCGTTACGACTTTACTCTGCGCGAGGAACAGACTCACGAGATTATCGAGGACGTCGCGCATATGAAAAGTGAACTGGGCATCCTGTACTTATCCGAGCATAACCGCGAGGTCATCGAGCGCATGCTCGCCGCCAACGAACTCGTATTCGAGGGGCTCTTCTGCGCCACGCCGCATGTCTTTGTATGCGCCGACCATCCACTGGCGGACCACGCCAGCGTGACGCTCGAAGATCTCGAGGACTACCCGTTCCTGTCCTATGAGCAGGGCAGCTACAACTCGTTTTACTATTCCGAGGAGCTGACCTCGACCTTTGAGCGCCGCAAGAATATCCGCGTGCGCGACCGTGCGACGTTGTTCAATCTGGCCATGGGCCTTAACGGCTACACGGTTTGTTCGGGCGTGATCAGCCATGAACTTAACGGCCCCGGCATTATCTCCATTCCGCTCGATGTAGACGAGTACATGGAGATCGGCATCATCACGCGCAAGAACACGACACTTACGCGCTACGGGCAGGCCTATATCGAAGCGATTCGTCAGCACATCTAGACTGCTGCGTTCTGCACGGGTCAAATCTCTTTATGGCAGTCCAAACTGATATAGGAAGCATCTATATCAAACTGTTATAAACATATATTTTACGATGTCCATATGAGCGCTCATACTCTGTCCCAGTAAAGCAACCAATGCAAAGGGAGATATCTATGAGCACTTCGATTCAACCGAACGCGCCGTTTCGTGCCGATATCGTCGGCAGTTTTCTTCGTCCGCAGGCTGTAAAGGACGCCCGTGCCGCCTATGTCGCGGGTAAACTCGACGCTTCCGGCCTTAAGGCCGTCGAGGACGAGGCCATCCGCGACTTAGTGGCCAAGCAGAAGGCTGCCGGCCTGCAGGTGATTACCGATGGCGAGTTCCGCCGCAGCTACTGGCACCTCGATTTTATGTGGGGCCTCAACGGCATTGAGCGCCGCGCCTCGCGCACGGGCTACATGTTCCACGATGAGGAGACTACCGCCGACACCGCCGTGGTAACCGGTCCCATTAGCGGCGAGAATCATCCGTTCGTCGAGCACTTCAAATTTATCAAGTCGCTCGAGGGAGAGGGCCAGGTCGCGCGCCAGACCATTCCGGCGCCGATCCAGACGTTCTCCGAAGTCACACTCGACCGCTGCGATGGCCAGCAGGAGAGTCTGCACGCCGTCTACAAGACCGACGAAGAGCTCGTCGGTGCCATTGCCGCAGCATACCGCACCGTGATTGCTGACCTGTATGCCGCGGGCTGCCGCAACATCCAGTTTGATGACTGCACCTGGGGCATCTACTGCGATACCGATTTTGTTGCCAAAACCGGCATGAGCCCGGTCGACCTGCAAAAGGTAAGCGAGTTGGGCGTGGCGCTCAACAATGCCGCCATCGAGGGCAAGCCCGACGATCTGGTTATCAACACGCATGTATGCCGCGGCAACTACCACTCCACCTACGCTTTTGAGGGCGGCTACGACCCCATCGCGCCGTACCTGTTTGCGCATGAGGACGTTGACGCGTTCTATCTGGAGTTCGACACGCCCCGCGCCGGTGGTTTTGAGCCGCTCAAGTACGTTGCTCCCGGCAAGAAGGTCGTGCTGGGCTTGGTGACCACCAAGGCGGCAGAGCTCGAGAACGAGGATGTTATCGTCGAGCGCATCCGCGAGGCGGCAAAGTACGTGCCGCTCGAGAACCTGTATCTGTCTCCGCAGTGTGGCTTTGCCAGCTGCGAGATTGGCAATAAGCTGACCGAGGACGAGCAGTGGGCAAAGATTGCGCTGGTCAGGCGTATTGCCGAGCGCGTTTGGAAATAGCGCTAGCGTATGCAGGTGGCGGCGCGTGCGAGGTACTGCATATCGCGTACAATGGTTCGGATCGTATCGTTCGGGCAGGTTATCCGATATGCCTGATCGCCCTTCCATTCGAAAGGACTTCCATGTCCCAGTCTTCGACGCCCGCCGTCACCGATGCCATCTACGATGCATCGTCGCTCGGCCGCCCGCGCATGTTTGTGTTGGGTTTGCAACACATGTTTGCGATGTTCGGAGCCACGGTGCTCGTGCCCGTGCTCACCGGCCTTTCCGTTTCGGCGACGCTTCTGTTCGCCGGCATCGGCACGCTGCTGTTTCATTTTCTATCGCGCGGTAAGGTGCCCGCGTTCCTGGGCTCCTCGTTTGCCTTTATCGCGGGTTATGCCGCCATTGCGCCCAACGGCGAGGCTGAGCTTTTGCCCTACGCTTGCCTGGGCGTAGCTTGTGCCGGCCTGCTCTATCCGGTGCTTGCGGCCCTGTTCCGCGCCTTTGGCGCCAAGCGTGTCATGCGTTTCTTCCCGCCGGTGGTGACTGGCCCCATCGTCATTTCCATCGGCTTGATCCTGGCAAGCTCTGCCATTGCTAACTGCCAGACCAGCTGGTTTGTTGCTGCTATTGCCGTTGCCGTGATCATCATCTGCAACATTTGGGGCCGCGGCATGGTCAAGATCGTGCCGATTCTGCTGGGCGTTGTGGTGAGCTATGCCGTTGCGGCCGCGCTGGGCGAGGTCGACTTCTCTGGCGTCGCAGCCGCCCCCTGGGTTGGCTTGCCCGTCGTGTGGGACAACACCGTGTTTGCGCTCTTTGGACCGCAGTTCGATAGCAGTCTTGCCACGACGGCCATTATCACCATCATGCCACTGGCCTTTGCGACCATGATTGAGCACATTGGCGATATCTCCGCCATCGGATCGACTTGTGAGCGCAACTACATTGCCGATCCCGGCCTGCACCGTACCCTGCTCGGCGATGGCCTGGCGACCATCTTGGCATCGCTCTTTGGCGCTCCTGCCAATACGACGTATGGCGAGAACACCGGCGTGCTTGCCTTGACGCGTGTGTTCGACCCGCGTGTGATTCGCATTGCCGCCTGCTGCGCCATTGTGCTTTCGTTCTGCCCCAAGTTTGCTGCGGTGATTGCCGCCATGCCGGCATGCGTTATCGGCGGTGTGTCGCTCGTGCTCTACGGCATGATCAGCGCCGTTGGTGTACGTAACCTCATCGAGAACCAGGTTGATTTCCAGAACAACCGCAACGTGCTGGTGGCGGCTCTGGTGCTCGTGCTTTCGCTCGGCATTGCCTACAGTACCGCCGGTGCCATCGTGCTGGAGCTGGGCGGCGTGACGATTTCGCTTTCGGGCCTTGCCGTGGGCTCGCTGGTGGGCATTGTGCTCAACGCCATCCTGCCCGGTAACGACTTTGAGTTCGATACTTCCGAGCTTGAGGAGACTGCTGAATAGCAGCTGCGTTCAGCCAAATTAAAAATGGCGTCCATGCGTATGTACGCGTGGATGCCATTTTTAATGCGTCAGTATCCAGTGGATGCCGCGTGCCATGCGCAGGTCAGTTTGGGTAAAGTGATTGCCGGGGTTGAGCTCCAGCGTTGTTGGAATGTCACGCTCGATAAACAGCTCTTCCATCGCGCGCGTATCGTCGAGTACGTGCCGCATCATGCGGTTGGGCGTCTTGGTTTCCTTTTTGCCGAGTGACAGATAGACGGCGTCGGGCGTAGCTGTCATCGTGCGCTCGCGCGCGTAGTCGATAAAGCCGGGGAACCACAGCGACCCCGATGCACTCGCCGCGCGCTCAAAGACATCTGTTTGCCAAAGTGCCCACAGTGCAAAAAGACCTGTCTCTTATACACATCTCCGAGACCACGA
>USHF01000062.1 GCA_900554465.1 uncultured Collinsella sp. | reverse complement strand
AAGGAGTCGTCGGCAGCGTCAGATGTGTATAAGAGACAGGTCAATGCCCAGAACCTGCCCGTCGTGCGTCAGATTTACAACCAGATGCTCGAGCCCAAGTGCGTGGTGGCCTGCGGTATCTGCGCATGCTCGGGCGCCGTATTCCGCGATGCCTACAACGTGATCGGCGGCGTGGACCGCGCGATTCCCGTGGACGTGTACGCGCCCGGGTGCGCCATTCGCCCCGAGACGGTGATCGATGCCATCGTGGAGGCGTGCGGCATCCTGGACCAGAAGGAGACCGTGTTGCGCGCCGGTGGCGATCCGCTCACCGTGGGCGGTGCCGCTACCTGGGACGGTGGCGTTGAGCTGGGCGAGGACGGGTTTGTGGCTGCGGGGGCCGGGACTGACGGTGCCGGTGACGCGCCTGCCGGGAAGCCTGCTGCGCCCGCCGCTGGCGACGCACCTGCTGAGACGCCCGCCGCTGCAAAGGAGGCCGAGTAATGCAAAAGGCTATCTATACCACCGTCGGGATCGACAAGCTCCTGTCGCATGTCCAGGCGCTCAAGGGCGTCGGCGCGCGCTTTGTGCAAATGCATGCCGAGCGCAACGTCGACGACGGCTCGTATCGCTTGGTCTATACGTTTATCAACGTCCGTGCTGCTCAGGAGCATATTGCGCAGGACGGCAGCTATGCGATCGAGAACCTGGTGGTCGAGGGCATCGACCAGTACCAGGAGATTCCGTCCATCAGCTCGTATTACCCCGCGGTGTTCCCGTTTGAAAACGAAGCGCACGACCTGTTTGGTCTTGCCATCACCGACATGCAGATCGACTTTAAGGGCTTTTTCTACCAGGTCTCGACTGCCGAACCCATGAGCGTCATCACGCTCGAGGTGAAGGCTGCGCGCGAGAAGGCCATGAAGGTCCGCGCGGCTGCCGAGGCCAAGGCGCGCAAGGCCGCTGCCGAGAAGGCCGCTGCGGGGGAGGGTACCGCTGCTCAGCCCGCTGCGGCTGCCGGCTCCGATGCTCAGCACGATGAGGCTGCTGCGAAGGCCGCGCTCAAGGCCGCCGAGATGGAGGCAAAGCTCGCCGCCATGGATCCCGAGAAAGCGGCCAAGGTCCGCGCGGCGCTTGCCGCCAAGGCCGCCCGCGACAAGCAGAAAAAGGAGGCGTAAGGTCCATGGCACATCGCTCCGTTATTCCGTTTGGCCCGCAGCACCCGGTGCTGCCCGAGCCGCTTCATCTGGACCTGGTGATCGAGGACGACCGCGTCATCGAGGCAATTCCGCAGATCGGCTTTGTGCACCGCGGACTCGAGAAGCTCACCGAAAAGCGCGATATGCATCAGTTTGGCTACATCGCCGAGCGCATCTGCGGCATCTGCGCCGTGGGTCACAGCTACGGCTATGCCAGCGCCTGCGAGCGCATGCTTGACATCGAGGTGCCCGGCCGCGTGCAGTATATCCGCACCATTTTGCACGAGCTTTCGCGTATTCACTCGCACCTGCTGTGGCTGGGCCTGCTCGCCGATGCCTTTGGCTTCGAGGCGTTGTTCTATCGTTCGTGGACGCTGCGCGAGCAGATTCTCAAGATCTTTGAGAGCACGTGCGGTGGTCGCGTGATTCTGTCGATCAACGAGATCGGCGGCCTTAAGCACGACATTGAGGACTCCGAGCTGGCCGGCATTGTCCAGACGCTCGACGCCATGCGCCCCGACTACGAGGCCCTGGTGCATACGTTTTTGGACGACGACAGCTGCGGCGAGCGTCTGCATGGCGTGGGCGTGATCAGCAAGAAGGACGCGCTGGAGCTTTCGATGGTCGGCCCGTTTGGGCGCGCCTCGGGCGTGGACTATGACGTGCGCATGTTTGGCGACGGCGCCTATGCGGATCTGGCTGCGTTTGAGCCAATTGTCGCTACCGATGGCGACTGCTATGCCCGCTGCCAGGTGCGTTGCGCCGAGGTCACGCAGGCTATGGACATCATCAAGGAGCTTGTGGGCAAGATTCCGCACGACGGTATCGGTGGGCGCACCAAGCTTACGCCAGCCGACGGCGCGCGCGGCGAGGTTGTGATTGAGCAGCCGCGCGGCGAGGCGTATTACTATGTGCGCGGCAACGGCACCAAGAACTTGGACCGTTTTCGCGTGCGCACGCCGACGTCGCAAAATCTGGCGGGTCTGACGCATGCGCTGCAGGGCGTGCTCATTGCCAACGTGCCCATGATTATCCTGACCATCGACCCCTGCATTAGCTGCACGGAAAGGTAGGCACGGCATGAGTTTGCTGACATTTGCCAAGACGGCCTTGGGTTCTATGGTCAAGCAGCCGGTAACGGTGCGCTATCCGCAGGAGAAGCTCGCGGCACCCGAGCGCCTGCGCGGGCATATCGTCAACGATATGGACGTGTGCATCTGCTGCGGCATGTGCGCGCGCCGTTGCCCGGCGGGTGCACTTGCGGTCGATCGCAAGGGCGGAACGTGGTCGATTGACCCGTATGCCTGCGTGGTGTGCGGTGAGTGCATCGAGAGCTGCCCCAAGCACTGCCTGACTATGGACACCGCCCGCACTCCAGTCGCAGCGGACAAGACTCCCACAGTAGAAACCAAACCGGAATAGCGCTGGAATAGAACTGGAATAGGGGCCGGTGGGGCAAAAATGCCCCACCGGCCCCGCGCGTGAACGCGTGTGCGGGCCGCCACGCGACCCGTCCAGCCCGAAAATGACCCGCCTGCCACGAAATGGGCCCATTTACTACTTTTGGGCGCCAATCCCCAACCACGGCAAAAAATGTGAAAACAAAACCGCAGGTAGAACGCCTGCGGTTTTCCGGAAAACGGGGGTATGGTCGGGGGTATCGAGTCAAACGTAGTAGATGGGCAGGTTTCGTGGCGAGCGGTTCCAGCTGATCCCTTGGGAACGGAGGAAAACGGATCATTTTGGTCTCGCGAGGCTTGCGGAGGCGCTCGTGCAGGGCCGCCCGAACAAAACTATGCCGGTTTACTACGATGAACTCGACATTCCCGACCATGACTGCATTTTTCTAAATATCGCAAGCGTTCTACCTGCGGTTTTGGAAGCGCGCAATTTGCCGTGGTCGAAGGTGGGCGATTCATCGTAGTAAACCGACATAGTTTTGAAATGGCATTAAATCGATAGCAGCCATTTTGCTATGCCGGGGTGGTCGGTTGTTGGGTAATTACCCTCGCAGGTAGGCGATGGCGATCTGCGTGCGGTTGCGTAGGCCCATTTTGGCAAGGATCGAGCTGATGTGGTTGCGCACCGTGCCTTCGCCCATGTAAGCGGCGGCGGCAATCTCCTTGTTATCGAGGCCGCGGGCGATGAGCTCGGCGACTTCGAACTCACGGTCGGTCAGGCTGGCAAAGGCGGCGGGTCGGCGAGGCGTGCTGGCATCGGCGCCTGTCCCGTCAAAATCGATCTCCTCGATCGCCTTGCCCTCGAGCACGCGTTTGCCGTCCATGACCTGCGCCAACGCCGGTGGAATAGCGGCGACATCGGTTTTGATCAGGTAGCCGCGGGCGCCCAGCTTGAGCGCCGACACAATGTACTCGTCATCCGAGAATGTTGTCAGAAACACCACGCGCGCCGCAGGGTCGCGCTCGAGGATCTCGCGCGCCGCCGATAGGCCGTCGCGTCCCGGCATCTGAATGTCGAGCAGTGCAATATCGGGTGCGTGTTCGGCATAGAGCGAAACCGCGTCGTTGCCGTTGGCGCCGGTGCCCACTACCTCGATCTGCGGCTGGGCGCCCAGGATAATCTTGAGCGAATCGACCACTAGGCGGTCGTCGTCGACAACAATGAGCCTCATCGGGCCTCATCTCCTTGCTGTTTGGGGACGGTGGCAAACACGCGCCAGCCGCCGACGCCGGCGCGCGGGCCGGCGGTGAAGGTGCCGCCAAGCGCCTCGACGCGCTCGCGCATGGAGCCGAGCCCCATGCCCTCGGCGGCGCCGCGACCGCCCGTCTGGGTCCCGCCCATGCCATCGTCGGTAACGATGAGCTGGTAAAACGATGGATGCTCCATGCATCGCACAGCAACGTTTTGCGCGCGGGCGTGGCGCATGGTGTTGGATAGCGCCTCGCGCAGGACCGCCGCAAAGCAGTTGGCGACGTTTGCGGGCGCATGTTCGGTCATAACTTCAAGCTCAATCTGCGGGCCGCCGTCCGAGCGTGCGCCTTCAACAATGCGTTCGAGCTGCACGGAAAGATCGACGGCGTTGTCGTTGAGCGCGTGGACGCTGGTGCGCACAAGCTGGAGCGCCTCGTCAACGGTGTGCTTGACGTCGGCGAAATCGGCGGCGACGCCGGGTTCATCGGCGTGGACTATGCACAGGGCCTCGGTCTGCAGCGAGGTACGCGTGAGCTGGTGCCCGACGTTATCGTGGATCTCGCGCGCGATGCGGGCGCGTTCGGCGAGCGTCGCGAGCTCGACTTCGTAGTCCTGGCGATCGGCAAGATCGCGGTTGCGCGCTTCGAGCGCGAGGGCTCGTTCCTGCAGCTCGTCGCGGGTGCGGCGCATGCGCTGCTGCTCGCGTTCCAACTGGGCGGTGCGCAGCGATAGCAAGGTAGCGGCAACCGAAAGGATGGCAGTCAGCAGGAGCGTTCGGGCGGTGAGCGCGTCGGTGCGAAGGTCCGCGACAAGCGCAAAGACAAAGGTGGCGCCAATGCCCAGCGCGGCCCAGGCGTGCTCACGGCGCACCCGCCGCGCGATGTCATAGAGGGCGAGAGGCGCAAACGGCACAAACGGCGGCACGAAGACAGCCGCGATGATGTAAGCGCAGCTCGCGGTCTCGCTCGCGCGCCGGGCGCTTTTCCCCTGCGCGAGCTCAGCCAGCGAGGTGGCAATAACGCCAAGGCAAAACGCCGCGACCAGGCGAGCGTCCACAGCAAGGCCCAGAGCGGCTGCGATACAGCACGCCAGCACAATCGATTTGTCGAAAAGCCTGTTCATACGGGTATTGTACGCGAAGCCGCGCGTGGTGGAGGGGCCGCCCGGGGCAACCGTGACATTCCTCCCGCGCGGCAAATCGGCGTCGATCGCTCGCGCGAGCGGGGGTTTCGCCTCCGCCCCCCTCACTCGTGACAAAGCTCACTGGTGCGCGCCGCCCGCTCCTGCGATGATGAAATCGTACCGGGCCACGACCAACAGAAGGGCCGCCTCATGACAGACATCGTCCATGTCGAAAACCTCGTCAAGCGCTATGACGATCTTATTGCGCTCGACCACTTTAACCTGAGCATCGCCCCCGGCGAGATCTTTGGCCTGCTGGGCCCCAACGGCTCGGGCAAGACCACGTCCATCAACTGTATCCTGCAGCTGCTCGCCTACGACAAAGGCACCATCGAGCTGTTCGGCGAGCCCATGACGCCCGCCCGCTACGACCTCAAGCGCCGCATCGGCGTGGTGCCGCAGCAGGTGGCGGTGTTTGACGAGCTCACGGTGCGCGAGAACATCGACTATTTCTGCAGCCTCTACGTTAACGACCGCAAGCGCCGCCGCGCGCTGGTGGACGAGGCGATCGACTTTGTCGGGCTGGGCGACTTTACCAAGTTTCGTCCCGGCAAGCTTTCGGGCGGACTGGCGCGCCGCCTCAACATTGCCTGCGGCATCGCACACAAGCCCGAGCTCATCTTCTTTGACGAGCCCACGGTGGCGGTCGACCCCCAGAGCCGCAACGCCATCCTGGAGGGCATCTGCCGCCTGCGCGACGAGGGCGCTACGGTGGTGTATACCAGCCATTACATGGAGGAGGTCGAGCAGATCTGCAGCCGCATCATGATCATGGACGGCGGCCGCGTGCTGGCGCAGGGCACCAACGACGAGCTTAAGCGCATGATCCAGATGGGCGAGCGCGTGACTGTTGAGGTCGGTGCCGTCGAGGCCGCCACGGTCGAGCGACTGCGCGCCCTCGAGCACGTGCTTTCGGTCGAGCTGTCCGGCGGCGAGCTCGTCTGCACCTGCGAGGCGAGCCCGCACAATCTGGTCGACATCCTCGACACGCTGCGTGCTGCCGACGTGGCGCTCGGCCGCGTGTGGAGCGAGCCGCCGACTCTCAACGACGTGTTCCTCGAGATCACCGGCCGCGAGCTGCGCGACTAGGGGGCGGCCATGTTCAACACCATCATCACCACGGTCAAGACGCTGCTGCGCCGGCCGAGCACGTGGGTCTGGGGCGCTCTCTTTCCTATTGCGCTTTCCACGATGTTCATGTTTATGTTTGCGAACCTCAGCTCCGACGGCACGGTCGACCCGATGCCGGTTGCCGTCGTGGCGGACGAGGCCTGGGATGCCTCGACCTTTAAGGACGTGGCAGCTTCGCTTGCCAAGGCAAGCGACGATCAGCTGCTCGATGTGAGCGAGTACGAAGACTTGGCTGCCGCGCGCAAAGCGCTCAAGGCCGGCGAGGTCGCGGGCATCTATACGGTTGATGCCGCGGGCACGCCCAGGCTCACGCTGCTATCGAGTTACGACAGCTCGCGCGCCTCGTCGGTGCTTACCGACCGCAGCATCCTTGAAACGGTGGCAAGCTCGTATACGCAAAATGCCGAGCTCATGGCCCAGATTGCTCAAGATGACCCGGCGGCGCTCGCCGACCCGGAGGCGGTTGCGCGCGCTCTGTCGCTCGAGGGCGGAACCCGCCGCGTGAGCCTGACTCGTGCCACGCCCGATGGCACGGTCATCTACTATTACGCGCTTTTTGGCCTGGTCGCGATGATGTCTGCCGAGTTTGCCGCCTTGAGCGTCGTCGATTTGCAGCCCAATCTGTCCGGCCTCGGCGCGCGCCGCTGCGTGGGCGGTCTTTCCAAGACGGCGTCGCTGGCCGGCATTTTTGTCGGCTCGTGGCTGGTTTCCTTTGCATCGATGGCGGTTGCGATCGGCTACGTGCGCCTGGTCGTGGGCGTCGACTTTGGCGGGCGCGAGGGGTTGTGCCTGCTGGGCGGGGCTGCATCCGCGCTTGCCGCCACGGGCCTGGGGCTTTTTGTGGGCACGCTTCCCGTTAAGGGCGGCAAGGCATCCAAGTCGGGCATCCTCACGGGCTTTGCCACCACGTGCGCCCTGTTCGCCGGCCTCTACGGCGAGCCGGCGATGGCGCTTGCCGACGACGTCGCCCGCGCTTGTCCGGTCGAGTGCTGGCTCAACCCCGTCAAGCTCATCTGCGACATGTTCAATCGCCTGTATTTCTTTGAGGACCTGGGGCCCTTCGCTGTTCGCGCCGGCGCGCTCGTCCTGATGGCCCTGGTGTTTGTCGCCGCCGCTACGCTGATCTTTGGAAGGAGCCGCTATGAGCACCTTTAAGACCGCGCTTCGCATGGCACTCGCGCACCCGTTCTACCTGCTCATCTATACGGTGTTCATTTCGCTCATGGGCGTATTCATCGCGGCTTCGGTGAGCTGGAACTCGTCGCAGCTCACCGAGTACAAGCCCTACGACACCAACGTGATCGTGGTCGACCGCGACAATAGCGACCTTTCGCGGGCGCTTACCAAGCACCTGGGCTCACGCTTTGACCTGGTCACGGGCATCGGCGACGACGCGTACGACCTTGCGGACGCGCTCGCCAAGAGCAACAGCGCCAAGGGCAGTGCCGATTGCGTGTTCTTTATCCCGGAGGGGTTTGGGGACGATCTTGTTGCAGCCGCCCGTGCGGGGGAGGCCCTGCCCAAGCTCGACGTGACCTACGGTTCCGGCACCATGGCGGCGGCGCTCTCGTCTGCCGAGGCCTCGCGCTGGATCTCGCTTGCGGGCGCTGCGGCGGCGCTTGAACCCGCTGCCTCTAACCTGTCTCTTATACACATCTGACGCTG
>USHF01000061.1 GCA_900554465.1 uncultured Collinsella sp. | reverse complement strand
ATCTACACGTAAGGAGTCGTCGGCAGCGTCAGATGTGTATAAGAGACAGCAGTTCTTCCCCGGTGGCAACATCGGCCGCCTCGCCGTGTGCGGAACCGTCAACGACGTCGCGACCTCGGGCGCCAACGTGCGCTACCTATCGTGCGGCTTTATCCTCGAAGAGGGCTATCCCATGGACAAGCTGCGTCAAATCGTGCAGACGATGGCCGAGACGGCGCGCGAGGCGGGCGTGTCCATAATCACGGGCGACACCAAGGTGGTCGAGCGCGGCGGGGCCGACGGCGTCTACATCAATACCGCCGGCGTGGGCGAGGTGCCCGCGGGCGTGGCGCTCAGCGGCGCCAACTGCCGGCCCGGCGATATCATCCTGGTGTCGGGTACACTCGGCGACCACGGCATCGCCATCATGAGCCAACGCGAGGGCCTGGCGTTTTCGAGCACCATCGAAAGCGATGCCGCGCCGCTCAACCACCTGATTGCCGATGTGCTTGCCGCAGCACCCGACACACGCTGCTTCCGCGACCCCACGCGCGGTGGCCTGGCGTCCACGCTCAACGAGTTTGCCCAGGCCAGCGGCGTTGCCATGGAGGTCGACGAGGATGCCGTGCCCGTGCGCCCCGACGTGCAGGCAGCCTGCGAGATGCTCGGCTACGATGTGTTGCAGGTGGCAAACGAGGGCAAGATGGTCGCTGTGGTGCCGGCCGAACAGGCAGATGCGGCACTGGCCGCCATGCGCGCCGCCCGCTACGGCGAGCACGCTGCCATTATCGGCCGCGTGCTGCCACTTGCCGAGGGCGCCCGTCCCGCCGTGCGCGTACGCACCGGCTGGGGCTCGACCCGTATCCTCGACATGCTCGTGGGAGAGCAGCTGCCGAGGATTTGCTAACGACAAAGGCTCAGGGCTATTAAAGATATTCAGATTCCAAACATGCCCGGCACGCATGCCCAGTATCATGGGGTGCGTTTTACAACTCAAGCGGCAGGAGCACCCATGGCAGCAGCTTTTTCCCATGCGATCTTTGACCTGGACGGCACCATTCTCAACACGCTCGAGGACCTGGCGGCCGCCGGCAACCATACCTGCGAGATGCACGGCTGGCCCACGTTTGCCGTAGACGAGTACCGCTACAAGGTGGGAAACGGCATGCTCAAGCTGGTCGAGCGCTTTATGCCCGCCGAGTATGCGGGCGACGGCCGTATGTTTGAGCAGACGCTTGCCGAGTTTAGGGCTTATTACGGCGAGCACAAGGAAGACCACACTGCACCGTACGCCGGCACGATCGAGATGCTCGACCGCCTGCGCGCCGCGGGCGTGCAGCTTGCCGTACTCACCAACAAGGACCATGTCTCGGCCGCTCCGCTTATCGAGAAGTATTTTGGTTCCGAGCGCTTTGCGCTGGTACAGGGCCGTATCGATGCGTTTCCGCCCAAGCCCGAAGCGCCCGTCACGCTGCATGTGATGCAAGAGCTAGGCGCCGATCCGTCGACCACGCTCTACGTGGGCGATTCCAATGTCGATATCCTGACCGGTCACAACGCCGGCCTTAAGAGTGCGGGCGTCAGCTGGGGCTTCCGAGGCCGCGCAGAGCTCGAAGCAGCCGGTGCCGACTACGTGGTTGACACGCAGGAAGAGCTCGCGGCGCTGATCCTGGGCGAGTAACGCCAGCGCTGCCCAACCCAGCCGCCGCAATGCCGTTGCGCGGAAAGTAGTCGTTGGGGACGTTCTTAAACGACTGGTCAAACAATGGCAACGTCGCAGGTAGAGGACGGACAGCGAAAACGCCCCTAAGCGAGCAAGGTGACGTGAAATGAAAGGGCGCTGACCTTCTGGTCGCGCCCTTGAAATTGAACGTCAGATTGCCGCTTAGGGGCGTTTGCAGCGTCGAGCAGTTGCGGCGTTTGGTAAAACGCCGCAACGAACTACCGCGTAACTCCCCTAGTTCATCATTGCATTCATCATCTCGGTGGTTGCGGAATCGTCAGCAGACCACTCGCCATCGTCATTGGCGGTGTACTTGAAGGTAACCTTGGTGTCCTTGGTCTTAGCGGCCTTGGTCACGTCGACCATGACCTGGCCGGCCATCTTGTACAGGTCGTCCTCGGAAGGCATCGTATCGAGCGCCGCGATCTTCTCCTGATACTGGGTGGCGAAATCTTCAACGATCTTGTTCATGGACTTGCAGGTAATGATGACATCGGCAGTCGCGGTGCCCTTGTCCTCGTCGACCGTCACATCGCCGATCTTGTAGTCAAAACCCTCGAGATAGCTCTTGGCGTACTCCTTGGGATCGATGCCCAGCTGCTCGAACTCGTCGCCCGAGGCCTCTTCCAGGCCGGCGAGGAAGTCGTCGCCGCCGTTCTTGACCTCGTCAAACTGCGTCGTAAGATCCTCGGTGATGAGCTCCTCAACCGAAGGACCTCCGCAGCCGGAAAGCACAACCACGCACGCGACCAGAACAGCCATCAGGGGCGCAAGCAGCAGCTTCTTCTTCATGACATTCCTCCCAACAAGCGGCACCGCGCTTCCCGACGCGGTGCGCGTCGTAACAATAAGGCCATACTAGCCGATAACGAACACCCCCGGCAAAGCAAAGGCGCAGTCGGCTCGATTTAACGTCCGAACGGTTTACCGGTCCGCCCAACGCGCAATAAAACGTTCCGCCGCATTGCAATAAAAAAGGGCGGCCGGATAACCCGACCACCCCAAAACACCCTTATGTTGCCGCAGACTACTTGCGGACGACCTTGACGATGGCATCGCCAGCGGAGACAGCGGAGTCAGCCTCGACGGCGAGCTCGACGTCGGCGAACTCGGCGGTGTTGGACACAGCCACGACGACGCAGTCCTTGTAGCCGGCAGCGGCGATCTTGGCGCGGTCGATCTTGAGCATGGGCTGGCCAGCCTTAACGACATCGTCGGCCTTGACGAAGCCCTCGAAGCCGTCGCCGTTCATGTTGACGGTATCGACGCCAACGTGCACCAGAACCTCGATGCCGCTATCGGACTGCAGGCCCACGGCGTGACCCATGGTGACGGTCACCTTGCCGTCGCAGGGAGCGTAGACCAGATCGTCCTCGGGCCACACGGCGCAGCCCTTGCCCAGAACCTCGCCACCAAAGACGGGATCGGGCACGTCGGCCATCTTGATGACCTTGCCCTTGACGGGCGAGCACAGCACGTCGGCGCCGGCAGAAGCAGAGATGGAGGCCGGAGCAGCGGCAGCCGCGGGCTCAGCCTTCTTCTTGAACATGTCAAACAGACCCATACGTTTTCTCCTCTTGATTCAGCGCAACGTTATGCGCATGCCTATGGTGATTATAGTGCCAAATGGCCAAAATACTAAGGCGAGGGCTCGAATCGCAAGCCCTTTCAAGCCCTTCCCAAAACCTTTTCCCCAGTGGTTCTCATATTGTCGATTAACCCTCGATAAGCCGAGTATCGTCTGCGCACGGAACGGGCAGAAGCGGGCGCGCCAAACCCGACACTTCTTTTCGCGCCCACGGACCGCCGCCGCCCCGTCCCTGACACTTCCTGATACCGACCGAAACGTGCCAAAATAAACCCGTTCCTTTTTGCCAGGTTTGGCAAGTGTGGGAGTTCGCATGGATATCAAACGCAAGATTACCGAGGCGCAGGGCCTCACCCCCACCGAGCAACAACTCGGCATTGCGGCCCTTGCCATCGGCGAGGACATCCGCGAGCTTTCGATTAAGGAATTTGCCGCGCGCACCAACGTTTCGGTCGCGAGCGTGCACCGGTTTTGCAAAAAGCTCGGCCTCGAGGGCTTCAAGGACCTCAAGGTCGAGCTTATTCGCTTGGCAACCGAGGCGGGCAACCGGCGCGACGTTGACATCAACTTTCCCTTCGATGCCACTTCCACGCCTGCGCAGGTTATGGAGCGCATGGAGGGGCTCTACCAGACCACGCTGGCCGAAACGCAGGAGCTGCTCGACCCCACGCAGCTTGACCACGCCGCCAAGCTCATCGCGAACGCCCGACAGGTCGACATCTACACGGGCTCGCACAACCTCTATCCAGCGGGGATGTTCCGCGACCGCCTGCTCTCGGCCGGTAAAAGCGCGACGTGCCACGACAGTGTCGAGGCCCAGGTGCGCACGGCGCTTGCCTCGGATTCAGACCGCGCGGCGATCGTTATCTCCTACAGCGGCCTTGCGCCCAACCTCAAGAAAATCTTGCCGATCCTCAGCAGCCGGCATGTCCCGGTCATCGTCATCGGCACGCCTTATTGCGCGCGCATTCACCCCGGCTTTGCCGCCTACCTTACGGTGAGCGATCACGAGAGCATGACGCACCGCATCACGCAGTTCGCAAGCCACATCGCTGTGCAATACGTACTCGATTCGCTCTACAGCAGCTACTTCGCCAAAGACTACGCCCGCTGCGCCGAATTCCTAGAGCGCTCATTCCCCTACACCCGCCTCCCTGGGCTCAAGTAGCGACGAGCGTGGATTTTTGGACGCTTAACTAACGAGCGTGGACAATCTCCCACTTTGAGGCCGTCACCGAGCCAAAACCGGGAGATTATCCACGCTCATTTTGGGTCCCCTGGGAACGCATGAGGAGGGCGGATAGACAGCCGTTATTTGCGAGGCGTCAGCGACGTAAAGAGTCCGTGTTGGTTGCAGTAAAGAAATATTCTGCCGCGCCCGGTAATATGGAAGCGCGGCTGCACCGATTGCTCTGGATAGAGCTTCTTAAAGCAGATGCCGTCCATAGTCGCATATGCCACAAAGCTAATGTAGTGATCCTTGGTCATGGGATGATCGAGCGTGACGTACCAATCGTCCTCGATGCGCTCGATGGAAAAGGCATGGTCCGCGTCCGGCTCTTCGGCCTCCTGGGGAAACATCGTGGAGCCACAGCAGCTAAAGCTGCCTTCTCCGAGCGCGTGCACAACGTTTCCGCAGATAGGGCAAACGTAAAAGACGCCTTTGAGCATATTGCCTGCACGGTTGGCGTTAGCCCGAATGTCACCAGCCAAAAGCTCAGCCACGCTTATGCCGAGTCTCTGGGCCAAAGGCTCAACGAGGGAAATGTCAGGAAGGCCGCGGCCGGATTCCCACTTGCTGACGGCTTTATCGGTCACGCCAAGGCTTTCCGCCAGGGCGCGCTGGGTGAGGCCGCGCTCTTCGCGCAGCCGCTTGATGGCATGCGCTGCCAAAAAAGTATGGGAAGCATTGGTTTGCCGTGTCTGGTTCATGGGCTGTCCAATCAAGTTGAAGAAATGGAGTGAACCGGTTCGACAGTCAGTATCCATTTGAAGGCCAGGCTCGACAACCTACGCTGCGTAGACATGCGCCAATCGAACGAGCGCGGTTTTTTGGACGCTCATCTCGAGCAGTCATTTAAGAACATCCCCAATGACCACCGCATCCGGAGCAAGACAACGCCGCATGTAGAGGACGGACAGCGAGCGACGTCCAGGGCGAACAAGTTGGCATGAAAAAGGCGAGGCATTGACCTTCTGGTCATGCCTCGCCTTTTGAATGACAAATTGTCGCCCTGGGCGGCGCGCAGCGTCAACTGGTTACGCGGGTTGGTAAACCCGCGTAACTACCTACTCTCGGGCTCCGTACTGCTCGTAGTAGGCGTCGATGGCGGTCTTGAGCTCGTCATCGATGACAACCTTGCCGTCGATCTCGTGGTTGTAGAGGGTCTCGACGACCTCGGCCATGGAGACGATGCTTGCGACGGGGAAACCGTACTTGGCCTCGATCTCCTTCTGCGCGGTGGTCACGCCACCCTTGCCGACCTCCATGCGGTTGAGGGACACAATCAGGCCCTTGATCTCGACATCGGCAGCAGCCTTGACCTTGGGATAGGTCTCGTCGATGGACTTGCCGCTGGTGGTGACGTCCTCGACCATAATCACGCGGTCGCCGTCCTGGGGCTCGTAGCCCAGCAGGTTGCCCTTGTCGGCGCCGTGGTCCTTGGCCTCCTTGCGATCGCAGCAGTACTTGACCTCCTTGCCGTACAGCTCGTGGTAGGCAATTGCGGTCACGACGGCCAGCGGAATACCCTTGTAGGCCGGTCCAAACAGCACGTCAAAGTCGTCGCCAAAGTTATCGTGGATTGCCTGGGCGTAATACTCGCCCAGCTTCTTGAGCTGGTAGCCCGTCACGTAAGCGCCGGCGTTCATAAAGAACGGGGACTGACGGCCGCTCTTGAGCGTAAAGCTGCCGAACTTAAGAACGTCGGACTCGACCATAAACTTGATGAACTCTTGCTTGTAAGCCTCCATGTGGGCTCCTCTCGTAATTGCGTACGTGCTTTCCAGTTTAGCGCAGGCGAAGCGTCGGTGCGGGCGCGCTTTGAGGCCACGGCGTTCTGTAAAGGCTTTGTCAGGGGCAATGGTTTTCCAAACATTGGGGTTGACACGACAAACCCCCTCATCAAGAATACGGACGGATTGTAACGGGTACGAGATACCCAAAGCGCGCCGCGCCCGGCCTTAAGGAGGTGTGCCATGGAAGGCAGTCATAGTCGAAAAACCTGCATGTCGCCCTCGGCACGCCGCGAGGATTCCGCACGCGCATAAGCGCCAACAGCCGATCGTCAAAACCACCACAAAGGTGCCTGTCCCCTTTGTGGCGGTTCGCGAGCTTGACGTGAGCGACATCTAGGTTTTTTGAAGCAAATACGACACGTACGCTAACTCCCTTCAACAAGGAGGACCCTATGCTGATGCTCAAAACCGCTACGGTACTCGAAGCCATCTCCAAGCGCCGCCGCACGGCGCGCCCCGCCGCTCATACCGGCATGTCCAAGAACACCATATTCGCCGCCACCCACGGCGCCGAGGATGCCCTCGTGCTGCTCGACGCCACCGCTGACGGCCTCACCGCCGAGCAGGCAACCGAGCGTCTGGACGTCTCCGGCCCCAACACCATCGAGGCACCGACCAAGACGCTCGCCCGCCGCATCGCCGACGCGTTCATCGACCCCTTCGCCGGCATCCTCGCCGCGCTCGCGCTGGTCTCGCTCTACATCGACGTGCTCGCCGTGCCCGAGCCCCAGCGCGACCCCTCCACGGTCATCGTTATCGGCATCATGCTGCTGGTATCGGGCGGCATGAAGTTTATCCAGGAGGCCCGCAGCGGCAATGCGGCCGAGGCCCTCAAGGACCTGGTCTCCAACACCTGCTGCGCCCTGCGCGACGGCGAGCGCATCGAGATTCCCTTCGACGAGCTCGTCCCCGGCGATGTGATCCGCCTCTCTGCCGGCGATATGGTGCCGGCCGACGCCCGCATCATCACCGCACGCGATCTGTTTGTGATCGAGTCCGCACTCACCGGCGAGAGCGAGGCCGTCGAGAAGACCGCTGCCATCACCGTCGTCGAGGGTGCCGACGGCTCCGCGCTGTCACTCTCTGCCTGCAAGAACATCGTCTTTACCGGCACCTCCGTGCAAAACGGCACCGCCATGGCGCTCGTCGTTGCCACCGGCTCGGACACTTACCTGGGCGGCATCGCCAAGATGCTCAACGGGCGCGGCGAGAAGAGCGCGTTTGACCGCGGCGTCTCGAGCGTCTCCATGCTGCTCGTACGCCTCATGCTCGTTATGGCGCCGGCCGTCTTTGCCATCAACGTCGCCACCAAGGGCAACGTCATCGACGCGCTGCTGTTCGCCACGAGCGTAGCCGTTGGCATCACGCCGCAGATGCTCCCCGTCATCGTGACCACGAGCCTGTCGCAGGGCGCCAAGGACCTCGCCCGTCGCCAGGTTATCGTCAAGGAGCCGCCGGCGATCCAAAACCTCGGCGCGATGGACGTCCTGTGCTGCGACAAGACCGGCACCCTCACCGAAGACCGCATCGTGCTGGAGCTGTCTCTTATACACATCTGACGCTGCCGACGACTCCTTACGTGTAGAT
>USHF01000060.1 GCA_900554465.1 uncultured Collinsella sp. | reverse complement strand
ACGTAAGGAGTCGTCGGCAGCGTCAGATGTGTATAAGAGACAGGGGCGAAACGGCCCACGACGGGCGCGGGGGCGGAGGCGGGTGGCGTCGTTGGCGCGTCCGCGGCGGGCGTTGCTATGTTGCGTGCGTTGATATCCATGCGGACGAGTATAACGCGGGGCACGATGGGGAGGCGTCACTGTGGCCCGCAAGTTGTCGAGGCCCCGCATTGCGTATGGCGGCCGCAGACTCGGTGCCTTGATTCCTGTCCATCAACTCGGCACCTTAGACGACAGAAACCCCAGCAGCTCTTCGCAACTGCCGGGGTTTCCGCGGAAAAGGGGGACATGATCCTCGAGTGAACGGCAAAGGGGCAAACCGTTTCGCTCAACTGCTTTATGCCCCTCGGTTGGCGGCTCAATCAGCGCGGGCCGCGCCCACACAAAGCCGCTACACCTGTGACGGAGCTGTGAAGTGGTATCTATTGCCGGGGCGGGCTATGCCAAGGGTGCCCCTAATGACTGGTCATTTAAGAACGTTCCCAATGACTAGCTGCCGGGGTGCGGGCGTGACTTTCGTCCCGTTTGATACTCCGCTGGCCTAGATGTTCGTCATGTGCGCCCGTAAACGTGGGACAATGGCGTTACTGGTATCACAGACAAAGGATGTGCCTATGAACACCCTCGCCACCAAAGTCAGCCGGCAGCGCCACCTGTTTGCGCGATTCGCTTCCGTCTGCGCACTCGTCGCGCTTGCGTTGTTGCTGCTGCCTGCCGCCGCGCACGCCGACGGCTACTCCATGAGCCAAACCTACATCGGCGCCACGGTTGAGGCCGATGGCTCGCTGACCGTTGTCGAGGGACGCCAGTTCGATTTCGACGACGACATCAACGGCGTGTATTGGGAGATCAATACGGGCTCCAACCAGCAGGGTGGCTCGGTAAACGTCGATGTGTTGAGCGTCGAGGAAAACGACACCGCGTTTAACAAGGTCGACTATGCAAACAAGGGCGACAGCGGTGTCTATACGGTTGAGCAGTCCGACGGCAGCGTAAGGATCAAGGTTTTCAGCCCCCACGAGAGCGGCGACAGCGCGACCTATTACGTGAGCTATGCCATGACCGGCGCGGTCATGAACTGGGCCGATACCGCCGAGCTCTACTGGAAGTTTGTGGGCGACGGCTGGTCGGCGGATTCCGATGACGTCGAGATGGAAGTGTACTTCGCAAATGCCGCTGCCGGGACGGCTGCCGTCAAGGGCGATAACTTCCGCGCATGGGGCCACGGTCCGCTGACGGGCGAAGTGTCGCTCGATGCGGACGAGCCCATGGTCACCTATACCATTCCCTGCGTGCATGAGGGCGAATTCGCCGAGGCACGCATCGCCTTCCCCAGCGACTGGGTGCCGCAGCTTGCCGTCTCGGGCGAAAAGCGCATGTCGACGATTCTGAGCGAAGAGAAGGAATGGGCCGACGAGGCCAACGCTCGCCGTGAGCACGCGCGTGCGGTTGCCGGCGCGATTGCCGTGGTGTGTGTTGTCGTGGCGGTTGCCTATACCGGTGTGATCGTGATGCTTAAGCTGCGCAGGCCCAAGCCCAAGCCGCTCTTCCAGGACGAGTACTTCCGCGATGTGCCCTCGGCCGACCATCCCGCGGTGCTTGCAGCTCTCATGAGCTGGAACGACGTGCCCGATCAGGCATATATCGCCACGCTTATGAAGCTGACCGACGATCGCGTGATCAAGCTGGAAGAAGCGACCGAGGCCAAGAAGAAGGGCCTGCTCCGTCGCGAAAAAGAGGGGCAGACGTATCGCATCACGGTGACCGACGAGGCCTGGAAGGCTGCCAAGAAGGACGGCATCGATCGCGATGTGCTCAAGGTCTTCTTCGCCGGCGTTAAGCCCGATAAGGACGGAGTCCGTTCGCGCACGTTTAGCGAGCTGGAGGAGTACGCTAGCGAGCGCACCACATCTGTTGGCGACAAGCTCGAGGACTATCAGAGCACGGTTAAGGGCAAGCTGGAGGCGCGCGAGTTTATCGCATCGGATGGCACCATCGCCCTGGTTGCCGGCTTGGTTCTCGGCATCATCATCGTCTTTGGCATTCTGGGCTCTCTGATCTATACCGACTTTGCGGATGCCAATGTCGGCGCCGCTATGATCTCGATCCCCGTCACGATCGTGGGCTTTGTCCTGAGCTGCACCTTCCGTCGCTACACGCCGGAGGGCGCCGAGGTGGCGGCTCGCTGCAAGGCGCTCAAGCATTGGCTCGAGGACTTTACGCGCCTGAAGGAGGCCGTCCCCAGCGACCTGATCTTGTGGAACAAGCTGCTGGTGATGGGCGTTGCCCTGGGCGTTTCGAAAGAAGTGCTGCGACAGCTGGCCGAAGCCGTGCCTGCGGATCTGCGCAACAGTGACGATTTCTACGACAACTACCCCTGCTACTGGTGGTATTACCATCACTACGGCAACGAGTCCCCGCTCGATTCGTTCAACGATGTGTATCACGAGACCATCCGCGAGCTGGCTTCGAGTTCCGATAGCTCGAGCGGCGGCAGCGGCGGCGGCTTCTCGGGCGGCGGAGGCGGCGGCGTCGGCGGAGGCGGCGGTGGAACGTTCTAACGGTCGTAAGCTATGGGATGGGCTTTTCTCGACAGCCGTCGGGGAAAGCCCATCCCTTTTTATGCGCTACCTACGAAGACTGTCCCCAACGACTAGTCACTGGGGACGTTCCTAAATGACTAGGTATGGCTGCTGGGCCTAGGCTGTTAGGTCGAGTTCGTAGAGGAAGCTTTCGCGCGGCATGTCGTGACGGCGCTCTTCGCGGTTGGCGCGGTGCGTGGCCGTGCGCTTAAAGCCGTGCAGTTCGTAGAACTTCCACGAGCAGTTGGAGTCGGTGTACAGGTGCGCCCTCGTCGCCCCGCGCGAGGACAGGTACGAGACTGCGGCGTCGAGCAACACCGAGCCAACGCCCAGGCCATGGACGTCGCGATCTACGGCAAGCAGCGTGACCTCGTTGTCGTGTGGTAACGGGCTGCTTTCGAGCAGGCGGTTGTTGGTTCGGATGGTTGCGCGCACAAACGAGAGATACTCGGCGCAGGCATCGGGCTCCAGCTCGCGCATTTGCGATAGCAGTGCGCGTTCGGTATCCAGCCAATGTTCCTTAACGGTGGCGCCGGAGCTCTGTCCCGCACGCGCGAGCGCAATGCCGCGCGCCTGACCGTCGATTACGGCAACCTGCGAAAACGTCGAAGACGAAAGGCAATAGGCGAGGTCGCACGCGGCCTCGAGGCGGTTGTACTCATCGTTATCCGAATTGTTATGCCAAAGCTGCTGCAGAATCAACGCGATGGCGTCGAAGTCTTCGGTATCAAACGGTCGGTAGAGAACCCGCGAGACCATGGTGCCTCTTTCTTTTGCGGATGCATATCGAGCACAGTTCTACCACGCTATTGGCATCTAATTATGGTGCCCCTGTGTTCCATGAACTCACCGTGCCCGGTGCCGTGCCCATCCCCTCCGCTCGCAAACTTTTTCTGCATATGCGCCCGTTGCGGGGTGCATCGATGCGCTCGATGCGCTACATTGAATCAGTATTTTCAATGCCGCTGCGCGAGCGCTGCAGATCGACGTATCACCGGCTCACAGAGCACGGCGGCGTACCAGACAGGAGGACTGCATGGGATCTGATGTGAAGATCGCACGCGCGTTGATCTCGGTTACCGATAAGACGGGCGTCGTCGATTTCGCACGGACGCTGGTCGATGACTTTGGCGTCGAGATCATCTCTACGGGCGGCACGGCTCGTGCCATCGAGGACGCGGGCGTCCCCGTAACCCCCATCGAGGAGTTCACGGGCTATCCCGAGATGATGGACGGCCGCGTTAAGACCCTGCACCCCAAGGTTCACGGCGCGCTGCTGGCCCGCCGCGATTCCGAGCAGCACATGCAGGAGGCTGCTCAGCACGGCATTAAGCTGATCGACCTGGTCGTCGTCAACCTGTACGAGTTCGAGAAGACCGTCGCCAACCCCGAGGTCACCTTCGCGGACGCCATCGAGCACATCGACATCGGTGGCCCCTCCATGCTGCGCTCTGCCGCCAAGAACGCCGCGAGCGTTACCGTCATCTCCGACCCGGCCGACTATGATGCCGTCCTGGCCGAGATGCGCGAGACCGGTGGCTGCACCACGCTTTCCACCCGTCGCCGCCTGCAGGTGAAGGTCTACCAGACCACCGCCGCCTACGACACGGCTATCTCCCGTTGGCTTGCCGCCCAGGCAAGCGATGTGGCGGACACCTCTGCCAAGCTCGAGATCTCGCTGGAGAAGGTCGACGACCTGCGCTATGGCGAGAACCCGCAGCAGAAGGCCACGGTCTATCGCTTTGCCGAGGGCTGCGAGAATACCGCGAGCTCGCAGTTCCCGCTCGTGGGCTCCGAGCAGATCCAGGGCAAGCCGCTCAGCTACAACAACTATCTGGATGCCGACGCCGCTTGGAACCTGGTCCGCGAGTTCGACGAGCCGGCCTGCGTGATCCTCAAGCATCAGAACCCCTGTGGCTCCGCCGTGGCCGAGGACATTACGGCTGCCTACGACCGCGCCTTCGCCTGCGATCCCAAGAGCGCCTTCGGCGGCATCATCGCCTGCAACCGTGAGGTTCCCTATGAGCTGGTTGAGCACTTTGCCGATCAGAACAAGCAGTTCGTCGAGGTTATCATCGCTCCGAGCTACACTGCCGAGGCGCTCGAGCGCATGGCCAAGCGCCCCAACCTGCGCGTGCTGGCCACCGGCGGCGTGGACCACGGCGCCCAGGTGGAGCTGCGCTCCGTCGACGGCGGCATGCTGGTGCAGGAGGTCGACCACGTGACCGAGGATCCTGCGACCTTTACGTTTCCCACCGACCGCAAGCCCACCGACGCCGAGATGGCCGAGCTCGAGTTTGCCTGGAAGGTCTGCAAGGGCGTCAAGTCCAACGCCATCCTGGTCTCCAAGGGTAAGGCCGGCATTGGCATGGGCCCGGGTCAGCCCAACCGCGTTGACTCTGCGCTGCTTGCCTGCGAGCGCGCCGAGGACTTCTGCGAGCGCGAGGGCGTGGAGAAGGGCGGCTTTGCCTGTGCAAGCGACGCGTTCTTCCCGTTCCGCGACAACGTCGACGTGCTCGCCGCGCACGGCGTGACCTGCATCATCCAGCCCGGCGGCTCCAAGCGCGACGACGAGAGCGTCCAGGCCTGCAACGAGCATGGTATTGCGATGGTCTTCACGGGGGCCCGCCACTTCCGCCATTAAGTAGGGAGGTGGCGCTGCGGCTTGCCCAACCACCGCACCTTGCCGCTCATTCGTCGCTCGCGTACCCAAGTACGCGTCGCTCCTCTTTCACGGCAATCTACGGCACCTGGGCAACCCTCGCCGACCTGTTAGGTTGACTGGGGAGGATGGGATGTTATCTCGTCCCTTGGACCGCCTCGCTTCTAAAATAATCTCTGCAAAAGACGGTCGCTCCGTTTGGAGGGCCGTCTTTTTGGTATAAGAGGACGGAATGACTAACACGAAAGGTACAACCATGCCCCAGATTGATGATGCCGAGCTGTTTGGCAATGCCGAGGATCAGCGTGCGTACGAGGACTTTTGCGCCAATCAGGAGGCGGTCGAGAAGTTTACGCTCGACAAGCCCGCGCTTGTCTGCCGTTGGCGCATGTCCAACAAAAAGGTGCCCATGCTCAACCGCCACATTCGCGCACTGTCCGAGCGCCTGGTACAGGGCGAGCCGCTTACCCATAACATGCTCAGCTGGGCCAAGCAGCACGTTGAGTGGTCGCTTGCCGAGGGCGACTACACCGCGCACGACGGCGTGCTCATGCTGGTGATTGACGTCAACGGCAACGCTGCCATGACGGTGGGGGAGTACGAGCCGCTGGCCGATACGTCGGCCAAGGCGCTGCGTGTCCGCTCCGCCGAGGCCCGCTCCGAGGCCGACGAAACCGGCGTGGCGCCCGAGCTGCTCGCTGCCGTCAACAACGGCGAGCTGGCCTTTGTGGCGCCGGCGGACGAGTGCCTGTGTGGCACGGCGACGCTCATAGAGCAGCTGGCCCAGACCAAGGGCATCCCGGTCACGCGCGTAGACATTCCCGCACAGCTCAAGGGCGCCTTGTTCCTGGTAAGCGACGAGCACGGCGTGGTGCCTGCCGCCGACGCCGACGCCGCCGAGTCTGATGCCGCGACGGTCGCCTTCTTTGCCGACGGATACGAAAAGCTTCGCGCCCGCCGCTAAATGATTTTTCTGGGACGGGGATTAAAGAATCATTTTGGTTCCCGCCACCGCTGCGAGTGCGAGGCGGACAAAACGCCCCCGCTCGCGAACAGTTCTGTCACCTTGGCGACGTGCGTGGCGCGCACCTGCAGTTTCGCAGCCATAATGGTGGCAAGACAACCAAGAGGGGAGCGGAATCCATGGCGCTAATCTATATCGTTGAGGACGACGAGCCCATTCGTCGTGAGCTTGTCGACATCCTTGCCCGCGCCGGGTTTGAAATCGAGGCCTGCGAATCGTTCGAGCATGTCTCGCGCGATATTCTCGCCGCCGCGCCCGACCTGGTGCTGCTCGACCTCACGCTTCCCGTCAAGGACGGCCAGCATATCTGCCACGAGGTTCGCCGCGAATCCGAGGTCCCCATCATCGTCCTCACCTCGCGCACGACCGAGATCGACGAGGTCATGGCTATGACGCTCGGCGCGGACGACTTTGTGTCCAAGCCCTACAGCGCCCGTGTGCTCGTGGCGCGCATCAATGCCCTGCTGCGTCGCACCGCGGCGGCGGGCGAGCGCAGCGCGCTCGTCCACAAGGGGCTGGAACTCGACCTCGCCCGCTCCGCGGTCACCAACACGCAAACCGGCGACAGTACCGAGCTCACCAAAAACGAGCTGCGCATCCTCTCTTTGCTCCTGAGCCGCGCGGGCAAGATTGTCTCGCGCTCGGCCATCATGCAGGACCTGTGGGACTCCGATGCTTTCGTGGACGACAACACGCTTACCGTCAACATCAACCGCCTGCGCACCACGCTCGAAAAAATCGGCATCAAGGGGTATTTGACGACGCACCGCGGTCAGGGCTATTCGGTCTAGGGGCCGGTCATGTCGTTTGCTAAGTTTTTTAAAGATGCGCTGCTTCCCGCCGCCGTGTGGACGTGCGGCGTGCTGCTGAGCTGCTTTGTGCTGACGGTCGCCGGCGCACCCGTTTCTATCGTGGTCGTGGCGGTTGGCGTGTCCTTTATCTTCGGTATGCTCGGCATCGTGATCGAGTACGCTCGCCGTCGCCGTTTTCTGCGTCAGTTGGAGCGCGCGGCAGAGGAGCTCGAGAGTCCCGCATGGGTGCAGGAGATGGTGCAATGCCCGACCTATGCCGAGGGCGAGCTCGAATACGAGGTCTTGCGCCGGGTGGGCAAAGCTGCCTGCGACGAGGTTGCCGAAGGCCGACGTCAGACCGATGACTATCGCGACTATATCGAGAGCTGGGTCCACGAGGCCAAGCTGCCCCTGGCGGCGGCCCACCTGATTTTGGAAAACCTGGACGGCAGCGAAGACGACCTGTCGCGTGTGGATGACCTGGGTCGCGAGCTGGCTCGCGTGGAGCGCTATATCGACCAGGCGCTGTACTATGCGCGCTCGGAAGTCGTGGAGCGCGACTACCTGATTCGCCGTTGGGATCTCAAGACCTTGGTGACGGGCGCGATTAAAGCCAACGCGCGCGAGCTTATCGCGGCGCACGTGGCTCCGGTGTGCGAGAACCTCGACTTTGAGGTCTTTACCGACGAGAAGTGGCTCGAGTTTATTCTAGGCCAGCTTATTCAGAACAGCATCAAATATGCGCGCGAGGACGGCGCAAAGATCGTGTTTTCGGGCGCGTTGCTGGACCTGTCTCTTATACACATCTGACGCTGCCGACGACTCCTTACGTGTAG
>USHF01000059.1 GCA_900554465.1 uncultured Collinsella sp. | reverse complement strand
CGTAAGGAGTCGTCGGCAGCGTCAGATGTGTATAAGAGACAGCCTCGCCGGCATCGAGTCCGGCCTCGACGGTCTGCAGCGCCTCGGCAGTGTAGAGCTGCGCGGCTATACGGTGAATGAGCATGCTGTTCCTCCGGCATCGCAACGCCAAAAGCCCGCCGGGGCAAGCTCGGCGGGTCGTACGTCAAATACATTGTCTGTCATGGTAGCGCATGGAGAGGACTCCGGCTCAAGGGCAAACCCAGCCCCGCAAAAAACGCCAGACGAAGATGCGTTCCGCCCTACCCCGCTACGCGCACGCTGGGGCACAAATCTGCCAGCGGGCACTCGTCGCACTTAGGTTTGCGAGCGTCGCAGATCTCGCGGCCAAAGGTGATCCACTGGTGGTTGACCGACTCCCAATACTCGTGCGGCAAAATCTTGAGCAGATCTTGCTCGGTCTTGAGCGGCTCTTTGGCATGCGTCTTGGGGCTCAGCATCAGGCGGTGCGCGATGCGGTTGACGTGCGTATCGACCGCGATGCCCTCGACAATGCCAAACCCCACGTTGAGCACGATGTTCGCCGTTTTGCGCCCCACACCCGGTAGCTTGACGAGCTCCTTCATGTCGGCCGGCACCTCGCCGCCGTAATCGGCAACGATCATCTGCGCGGCCTCCACGGCGTGCTTGGCCTTGCTCTTATAAAAGCCGAGTGACTTAATGGTGTCGGCCACATCGGCCACGCTCGCCCCCGCCATGGCCTCGGGCGTGGGCCACTGGGCAAACAGCCGCGGCGTCACCTTGTTGACCTGTGCATCGGTCGTCTGCGCCGAGAGCAGCACCGCGATGAGCAGCCTAAAGGGATTCTCGTGGTCCAAAAAGCACTCAACCGGGCCATAGCGACGGTTGAGGCGCTCGCACACCTCAACGGCGCGCTCGCGTTTGGCGGCATTGGTCTCGCGTGGCATAACGACTCCTCGGCTCGGCAGAAACATAACTTCACGGAAACGATTGTCCCACGTACGGGGGCCTTAAGCCTCCAAAAATGCGCCGGTCTGGCGGCCCCACAGGCTCGCATACTCGCCGCCTGCCTCGACAAGCTGCGCATGCGTACCGTCCTCGACAATCTCGCCGTCCGCCAGCACCACGATGCGATCGAGCGCCGCCACGGTGGACAGGCGATGCGCCACCACAATGGAGGTGCGACCGCGCATCAGGTTCTCGAGCGCCTCCTGCACCAGCGCCTCGGACTCGCTGTCGAGGGCAGACGTCGCCTCGTCGAGCACCAGGATCGGTGCGTCGGTCAGGATAGCGCGGGCGATGGCCACGCGCTGACGTTGGCCGCCCGAAAGCTTGACGCCGCGCTCGCCCACCATGGTGTCAAAGCCGTTGGGCAGGCGGTCGATAAACTCGGTCGCATTGGCCAGGCGCGCGGCCTCGCGAATCTGCTCGTCGGTTGCGTCGGGGCGGCCGTAGGCGATATTCTCGCGAATGGAGCGATGGAACAGCAGCGCCTCCTGCGGCACGTAGGCAACCTGGCGGCGCAGGCTCTGCTGTGTGCAGCGCGAGACGTCTTGGCCGTCCACGAGCACGCGGCCGCCCTGCACATCGTCCAAGCGCAACAGCAGCTTGGTGAGCGTCGTCTTGCCCGAGCCCGATTTACCCACCAGGCCCACGCGCTGGCCCGCCGCCACGTGAAGCGTCAGGTCGTCGAACACGTTCTCGCCCGCCGCGGCGTCACGGTATGCAAAGCTCAGGTGCTCAAAATCAATCGCACCTTCGGTCACTTTAAGCTCGGGAGCGTTCTCGTCGTCTGCCACCAGACGCGGCTCGTCCAGCACGCGCGTCATCTCGGCCGCATCGCCCAGCGCGCGGTTGATGCGCTGCATCATGGAGCTTACGTAGTTCAGACGCATGGTGAGGTTGTACGTATAGGTAAAGATCATGACGAGCGCGCCGGCCGAAATGCCAAACCACGCGTTGCCACCCGCGACGAACACACTCACCACGGCCATGGTGATGACGATAAGGCCCGAGGTCGTAAAGTTGCGCTGCATCATGGCGTGCATCGAAACCGTTTCGGCGTCGCGCGCGGCGCGGTCGGCGGCATCGAACAGGTCGCGCTCAAAGTCCTCGCGCCCACAGGTCTTGACGGCCAGGATATTCGTGACCGCGTCGGACAGCACGCCCGACAGCTTGTTCTGCGCGGCGGACGTCGCGGCCGAAAGCGGCATGATGCGCTTGTACATAAGCCAGACAAACGCAATGTAGACGACCATGATGCCCACCAGGATCACGGTAAACGTCGGCACCACCGGAGCGAGCGCCGCCACCGTGCAGACAACCGAGGTGATGGTGGGAATGAGCGAATACACCGTCACGTCTACCAGCCCCGTATAGCCGCTCATAAAACGACTCGTCTGGCTCACGAGCGATCCGCCAAAGCGGCTGGTGTGGAATGTCATGGATTGATTGGAGAGCGTGTCGAAGCACAGGCGCGCCAAGTGATAGTTACCCGCAATCTCGAGCTTGTAGACGGTGTAGTCCTGCAGCTTGGAGAGGATCTGGCCCACTAGGTTAACGAGCACGAGCGCCAGAATGTAGGGACCAAAGACCTCGAATACTTGATCGCCCGCCACGGAACCCGCTTGGACGCGGTCGACGATGAGGGCCATCACGTAGGTGTTGGCAAACGTGAGCAAAAAGATGTAGCCCGCCGACGAGAACACCGAGAGAAAGACGATCAGCGGCTGCGTGCGCGTGACGTCCCAAAAACGCTGCAGCGTGCGGCGCACGGTGGAGCGTTTGAGCGGACTGGTGTTTCTCTGAGACATGGGCTTCCTTTCGCGTCTGATAGGGCGAAACGCCATTGTTGCACACTAAAGCGCACTTCAGGCAAGTGCAACGCGAAAAGCGCCCGCGTCCCGCGCTTGCGCAGGCGCCCCGCCGTCAGATGCAGCTAGTCCTCGTCTTTTTGGTCTGCGAGCAGCTCCGCAGACGTGAGTCCCAAGATCTCGTCGGCCTCCCGCGCGTCTTCCAGCGCGTCGATATCCTTGAGCTTGCGCTCCATAACGTTGGTACGCGTGGTGATGATGCCCTCGACCGTCTTTCCTGCGGTCTCAATCTGCTGCTGGGCGCGGCGCAGCGCCGCCTGATAGCGCGGCAGCTCGGCCTTGACGGCAGAGAGCACGCGCAGCACGTCATCGGTGCGTTTTTGCAATTTAAACGTCTGGTAGCTCATCTGCAGGCTGTTGAGGATGGCCGCCATGGTGCTGGGGCCGGCAACGTTGACGTGATAGTCGCGGCCCAGGGTCTCGATAAGCCCGGGGCGGCTGACGACCTCGGCGTACAGGCCCTCAAACGGCACGAACATAATGCCAAAATTGGTGGTCGCGGGCACGCTCAGGTACTTTTCGCAGATGTCCTTTGCCTCGCGTTTCACCATAGCGTCGAGTGTCTTGCGCGCGGTGGCCACAGCTTCGGCATCACCCGACTCTTGCGCGTCGAGCAGATGCCCGTACGCGTCGCCCGGGAATTTGGAGTCGATCGGCAGCAGCACGGGATCGCCCTCGTCCACCGGCAGCTTGACGGCAAACTCAACGCGCTCCGAGGCGCCGGGCTTGGTGGCGACGTTTTCCAGATACTGGTCGGGCGTAAGGATGTCCGCTAGGATTGCACCCAGCTGTACCTCGCCCAAAATGCCGCGCGCTTTTACATTACCCAGCACGCGCTTAAGGTCGCCCACGCCAGTGGCGATAGATTGCATGTCGCCCAGGCCCTTGTACACGGCCTCGAGCTGGTCGCTCACCTGCTTAAACGATGCAGACAGACGGTCGTTGAGCGTGCGAGAGAGCTTCTCGTCCACCGTCGCGCGCATCTGATCGAGCTGCACGTTGTTGTCTTTGCGGATGGCGCCCAGCTGAGCATCGACCGTCTCGCGCACCTTGTCCAGGCGATGCTCGATGCCCTCGCGATTGGCGCCGAGCTGTTGGGCCGTCTCACGGCGCAGGTCATCCATCCGGTCACCAGCTTGCGAGAACTCGCGTGCGATGACCAGGTAACGTTGCTGCTCCACGGCCGCATCGGTCGTCTGCTGCTGCGCGATGGCGTTTGCCGTGCGGCGTGTTTCGGCCAGCGCGACGTTCAGGGCATCGAGCGCGTTGTTGGCCTGCTCGAGCGCAGCCAGCATCTCTGTTCCGCTATCGCCACGCTCCCGCAGCTCGGCGCGAAGGCCCTTGAGCTGCAGGGCACAAGCCACAGCAACCCCCACCGCCACCAAGGCGATCACAACAAGCACGATATCAATAGCAGACATAGTCTCCGCCCAACAAACTCAATCGACCATCAATCAAAACCGCGATCAATCTTACCCCGCCACACGCACCGGGCGTCACATGGCAATCGGACAAATGGATTTTGGGCCACAGGTACTAAAACGCTAACTCTCCCAGCCGGCGCGGATAGTTGTTACGACATCGCTTAGGCGCTGGCCGAGAGCTGCCAAGTGCTCAAGCACCTCACTGGGCGAGGCGCCGTTGAGAATGCACGTGAGGGCATATGAGGCCAAGAAGATTGCCGCGAGCCCCAACGGAATCAGCACGATCATCGCCAGCGTACGCAGGCGCTGGCCCACGCGGCGACGACGCGCACGACGCTTGTCGAACGCGAGCTCCTGCGCATATGAATCTTGCTGTACGGAATAGGCCTCTGGTGCCGATTCGCACCCGGGCACAGCTGCAGGTACAGCAGCGGGCACGACATTTTGCGCAAAGGGCTGGACTGCCGCCCCTTGCATTTGTATCTCCATGAGTCGTTGCTGCTGACGCAGCATGCGCTCAGCTTGTTGCTGCGGAGTCTCAAGAAACAGATCCATGCTGGCCTCCAAAATCGGAGCATTCGACGCTTACGACCAGCATCCCGCACCGCCATGACCGCGACAACGCAATCGCCGGCAATAGCCACAAAGTTTCTTTTGCTCAAAAGCTGTCGAAAAGCTCAACAACTCCCCTACCAGCACTTTCTCTGAGCTTTTTTCGCCAACAATCTTTTGGCCTTCCGCCCTTACGCCAACTGACCAAAATCTAACCAATAGCTTGACGAAAATTGTGGAGACCGGGACCCCACAAAAACGTGCCGTCCCAAAAAGGGGCGGCACACAACCTTTAATATCAGCTTTTCTGTAGCGAGCACGCAACGACCCGAAGCCGGAGCGCAGGGCGGGAGGCCGGATCGTCTTCCCTCAACGCGACCCTGCGGAGCCGTGAGCGGGGAGGGAAGGCGATCCGGCCTCCCGCCCTGCGCTCCGCAGCAGCCAGCGCCAAGCGCTAGTAGTTCACCACCTGCTCCTCAAAGTACGCCTTCGGGTGGTTGCACACCGGGCACACCTCGGGCGCCTCGGCACCAACGTGCAGGTGCCCGCAGTTCAGGCACTTCCACACCTTCACGCCCTCGCGCTCAAACACCTCGCCCGACTCAATGCGCTCGACGAGCTTGTTGTAGCGCTCCTCGTGAGCCTTCTCGACGGCGGCGACACCACGGAACTTTGCGGCAATCTCGGCAAAGCCCTCTTCCTCGGCGGTCTTGGCAAACTCGTCGTACATCGTGGTCCACTCGTAGTTCTCACCCGCGGCGGCATCGCGCAGATTGTCCAGGGTATCGGGGACGGCGCCATCGTGCAGATACTTAAACCACAGTTTGGCGTGCTCGGACTCGTTGCCAGCCGTCTCGGCAAAGATGTTCGAGATCTGAACGTAGCCGTCCTTCTTGGCCTTGGAAGCATAGTAGCGATACTTGGTGTGTGCCTGGGACTCACCGGCAAAAGCGGTCTCGAGGTTCTTCTTGGTTTGAGAATTCTCAAAATCCATAGGTGTACTTCCCTTCAACGCATGCCGCCCGTAGGCTTCGAACGGCCTCGTCTTTAGGATGCCCTCATACCGGAAATCTAAACCTTACAATCCTGTTCTTCAGATTTGCACAGGCTAGATGCTCAGCCAGCGATCGCCCTCGACTCGGCAAAAGCCCTCACGCTCCAGGTCGGCTAGAATGCCTGCGACAAGCTCGCGCTCGACCGGTCCACGCCCAGCCGCCGCTTCCATCTCGTTAACGCCCACCACGGCATCAGCAAGCGTAATCCCCGCCGGCTGGCCATCGCGCGCTGCCAGCAACATGCGCACGATATGCGCGCGCTTTTGGCGACGTGAGCCCTCAAACTTTGATTGACGGCTATAGCCCGCCGAGCGCCTGGACGGATTGGGCAACGTCTTTTTTAGATATGCGCCGTAATCTAGCAACGCGTAATACCACGCGCGCGGCGTATCGGCATCATCGAGCGGCACGGCAAAGGGAGCGATCTCGTCGGTCGCCGCACCGGGGGCCGCCGGACAGGCCGCCTGAATCAGCGGCACCAGCTCGCGATCGGGAACAGCCGGTACATCGGGAAAGAAGTGATGCAGAAAGACCGTGCGCACGTTGGTCTCCAGATACACGCCCGGAAGATCAAACGCAAACGACCGGATACCTTGCGCCGTTGCCGGGCCAATACCAGGCAGAGCGACCAAGTCACGCGTCTCGTGCGGAAACTCCCCGCCCCAATCCTCTACGACCCGTTGAGCGGCCCCGTGAAGCGCCAGAGCGCGTCGGTTGTAGCCCATGCCCTGCCAAGCGTCCAAAACATCGGAAGGCGCGGCCTGGGCAAGCGCCTGCACGGTCGGAAAGCGATCGAGCCACGCCGGCATACGCGTCTCCACGCGTGGTACCTGTGTTTGCTGCAGCATGACCTCAGAAAGCCAAATGATGTACGGATCGCGCGTGCGGCGCCACGGAAGGTCGCGATAACGCAGAACCCCTTCCGAACGAATCGTCGAACGAAAGGGGTCCTGAATCATGGCTATGCTCCTTATGCGGCGCTATTCCTCCCGGCAAGCGCACGCGCAGGTGGCGTACTCGGGAAACGCTTCGCGGTCGGCGAACTTGGGATCGACGGCCGGGAACTGGCGGTGAGCGACGATGTCGCCGAGCGAAACGGAATCGAGGTAATCGCGCATCAACGCCTGGGCTCCGGCCCACAGGGGATGATAGCAGCACGTGCCCATGCGCGCACAGTCACCATCGGGCGCGGTGCAATCATTCATAACCATAGGGCCCTGAACGGCCTCGACGACCTGACGAATGGTAACGTCGTCCGGACTGACCTTGAGACGCATGCCACCGTGGACGCCACGCAGGCTCTCCACAATACCGGCCTGGACCAAACCGTGCTGAATCGAGCGGGCAAACGAATACGGGACATTGACCTCTTCGGCAGCGGTGCGAACAGAAAGCAAACGCTCCGGATCCTCGGCAAGCATCGCCAACATACGAAGGGCGTAATCAGTCTTCCTCGATATGTCCATTTTTCCCCTTTCAAGGAATACGAACAGCTCGAACGAGCTCCGGGGCCGAGCTTGTGTCGAGACGCTAAATGACCGCAGGACATCCAAATGGTAAATCGGATATCCACTGAATGCCGCGCTTGGAGCGAAATGCATCAGATGCGGCCCACAGTGCAATTTAGTATAACCTAACCCCCTGCTTCGTTGAACAGGTGTTGCGCAACAAAGCTGTTGTTTAGACAGATATGCTTATTAGATTTTACTTGCGTTCCCGAAGGGGCGGGGATTCTGGGCGAAGATGCGCCAGGGCGATCGTTCTATCGAAACAAAGTGCATCAAACGCAAAAAGCCACGTCCGAAGACGTGGCTTTAATTGCGTTGGCGGGAAGTACGGGGCTCGAACCCGCGACCTCCGACGTGACAGGCCGGCGCTCTAACCAAACTGAGCTAACTCCCCAAGCAGGCGTTCGCGTTTGTTTCCGCTCGCGTGCGCTGCGGGGATTAGTATACACAGAAGTCTGTCCGGCGCGCAACAACTTTTTTGAAAAAATTTTTCGGTCCCTCCGGGAGGGTCTCCGGGGCTGGGGGCGGGGGTTAAGTTTGCTGCTCTACAGTCCTGCGCAAGAC
>USHF01000058.1 GCA_900554465.1 uncultured Collinsella sp. | reverse complement strand
CGGCAGCGTCAGATGTGTATAAGAGACAGGTGCTCTACCAACTGAGCCATGTCCGCTTGCGGGTTATTAATTTACGCGAGTTATCCAAAAGACGCAAGTACTTTTTTCAAAAAAGTTGCCGGCCGCGTGTTCTTGGTGGCTAAACGCGCTAAAGCGATTGGCTAGGCACGCGATTCCAGTGCTCCGCTAAATAGCTTCACCATCTGCACGCGCGTGCCGGTGCCGTCTGTGCGACGAGCAACCTCCACGTTATCGACAAGCATACGCATAAGCTTGATACCACGGCCGCGTTCCTCAGATGCGACCGGTTCGCTCGCTCCATCGATAGAATAGCCGGCACCCCGATCAAGCACCTCAACCACGACGCGATCGCCATAGGCCTGAACCGTCAGGACGCACCCGATACCGCCCGCATGGTCATAGGCATTACCCAGCGCCTCCCCCGACGCCAACGCGACATCGTAGCGCTCGTCGCGGCGCAACGGAAGCGATTCAAGGAGTTCGGCGATGCGATGTCGATAGTATGGAAGATTCTCGATACCCTGTCGGACCTCGACGCTCTTGCTCCATCGTGGCAACTCTCCCACCGGAATAGCGGGAATCGACTCACGCGCCGGACCCGCAACATGAAGGATGTCGACAAGTCGGGCAATCTCCAAAAAGCGAATGACCTCATCGGAGGCGTTAACGAGCGAAAGCAGGCCCTCTCGCCTCATGAGCTCTCTGGCACGTGTAAGCAAAAACGCCAAACCCGTCGAGTCGATAAAGCCCACGGCCTGGCAATTGATGACAACGCGACGCACGCCCCGGTCGATCAGATTATCCAACCGTCGGCGCAGCACGGACACCGAGGCGATGTCGACATCACCCGGTGGCGTCAAAACCGCTATGTCATTCCACTCATTCATACGACCATGGTTCCCCAAAAGAGCTCGCTCGATGCATACATATCTGCAGCTGCGCAGATTTTGCCCGTCAAGTATCGCGGTCTACGATCGACCCCGTAAAAACTCAAGGGAAACCAGCGCAATGTCATCGTCCAGCGCCGACTCGGTAAAGCGGTCAAGCTCTCCCAAGACCTTACCGCAGATTCCCGATACACCCTCACCCGAGACAGAGAGCAAAAGGTCACGAAGGCGCTGCTCGCCAAAGAAAGCACCCGAGCGATCACGTGCTTCGATTGCTCCGTCGGTATACATGAATAGCATGTCACCAGGAGCGAACGTAAACACGCCTGTCTCGTACACCATGCTCTCAAAGGCACCGATCACGCCCGACTGGCACCCAAGGAGCTCCACTTCTCCCCCTCGGGTTTCTCCGCCGCCAAGCGGCGTCGACGACGGTCTAATGACCATAGTGGGAGGATGTCCCGCAGAGCAGTAGGTAGCGCGACCCGCTTTAAGATCAATCTTGGCGATAAACGCCGTCACGAACGTCTCGACCCTCGAAAAGCCCATGAGCATGCTATTGAGCGAGCGGGCCATACGGGCGGGCCCAGCACCCTCCCAGGCATAGGCCGTCAGCGCCGTCTTGACGAGCGCTGACATCGACGCCGCCTCGATTCCTTTGCCGGATACATCGCCCAAAATCATAACGGCGCAATCGTCGGGAAGACGGACAAGAGTATAGAAGTCGCCGCCAACCAACGCCGAATTCGTTGCCGAAAGGTATACCGAATCGGTCGCGATACCCGGAACGTCACCAAGCGAATTTCTCATGCCAATCTGGAGGGTCTGAGCGATATGGCGCTCCTCGCGCTTTTGAGATTCGCCCTCGTAGATCAGTTCAAAGTCATGCGCCAAGTGCACCAAGTAGTCATATTCAAGGTCATCAATCGGCTCTTGACTACCGTCACGAAGCAGAAGCGCGCGCGTCGTCGGGCCTTTCGCAACAGAAGCAGGAACGATCGCGTCGTTGCTGTGTTTGCCATCACCCTCAGAGCGCGGGCGCCCCGCCTCGATGCCGGTGTCGACGTAGAGACCCTGGCAAGGCAGACCATGCGCCCTAAGCCAGCCTCCCATAGGCATCGATTCGTCAACGCGAGTTATACGGACGTGTTTAAGATCCTCGGCACTCGTGCCGCCCAAAACAGACGCCTCAAAGCCATCAGAGCCAACCCCCAAACGTGCCGCTGGCGCCGTCGTGGAAAAGAAAAGTTTCTCGGGATCGTCCGGCAAAGCAACGCGACTGCCGCCTTCAAAATCTATGACATAGGAGCCCAGACTGGCGTCATACTCAACAGGGCAAAAATGACAGTTGAGCATATTGCAAATCTCGGACGATATAGCCTGGGTAGCCGCGGCGGAATCGTCTAGAAAGGTAAACAACTCATCACGTAAGACATTGAGCGAGCGGCCAAGCTCGGCCGTGCGACGAGAGCGAAGGCTCGATGCCATGCCGACCAGCTGGATAGACAGGTAATCGCAAATGACCTCGAGTACATTAACGTCATAGGCGAGCGGCGCCTGAGGGCGCTTCCAACCAACTTCCAGCACGCCAAGGATCTGCGTACCGTAAAAAACGGGAAGACAGATCTCGCTGCGGTACGGAGGCATATCCTGCACGCGCAACAGGTGCTTAGAACGATTGTCCAGGTCCATGAACATACCGGAGGCAGCCCTATCACCCTCAAGGTCCTGTTGAATCGACAAGCGACAGGCACGCGACTCGCGAAGAACATACGTCGGAATGCCAGCGCCATACGGCAAAAACTCGGGCAGGTAGCTGTCGTGCAGCTCCTTGGAGACACCGCGAAGCTTAAAACCGCCGCTCTCAGAAAAATAGATAGCGGCACCCGAAGCATCGAGCGTTCCTACAAGCTGGTTCAAAACGATATCTAACAAACTGGGCAGCTCATCGGAGCCCACCGTGCTCATAATGACCGACAATGTACCCGAGAGACGCTTATTCGCCACTCTAAGCTCCGAAAGCGCACGCTTGAGCTGACGGTCGTGCGAATACTGTTCTTCGATGCTATGGAGTGCCACCAGAACGCGCGGCGCACGGCGGCCAAAGATTCGAGGCGGCGTAACCGAGCCGGCACAAACCAGGACGGGAATAAACGATCCGTCACTTAACTTGAGCATCAACTCGCTCTTTGTTCCATTGGTCTCAAAAGGAAGCCGATGCTCTGTCGCGCGTTCAAAAGCCGACGAGTACAAGAGGTCTTTAACGTCCCCGTTGATCACATCGGAACGCTCCTCGCACATCAAGTCGAGCAAGCGATTATTTACATGCAAAATGGTTCCGTCGAGCTCGCAGATAATGACAGCATCGCTCGTGATCTCGACCAATTGGGCAACGTCCGCCCACTCATTGCGCTCAAGCGTTTCCATCGTGAACCTCACCGTCTATCGGTAACAAAAAAGCCTCCGAAGAGGCTTCTCAAATGCGATGGTGTCGGAGGCGGGACTTGAACCCGCATGACCAAAAAGCGGTCACTAGCACCTCAAGCTAGCGCGTCTGCCAATTCCGCCACTCCGACATGCTATGTTGTTGATTCGCGGTTCGCTTTGTTGAACCCGCGCGTTCAACGAGGAAGATAATAACCTATGTTTCGAGAACTGCGCAAGCACTTTTTTGAAAAAAGTTTACGAATTTGTAAATGCGCAGGTAGATCCGTATGTCCGGTCCCGTATCGGTGTTGCCTCCCGGCGCGTCCTCGGGCATGAGCGATATTTTGCTACGCACTTCGTGCTGCAAAATATCGCTCCCCCTGCGGAATGCGCCGGGAGGCAACACCGATACGGGACCTACGGCCACACACTCCATGCACCGTTCTCAAACATGTTCTGGGGGCTGATGCAAATTTAGTGGCTCTGCTTTGCCGAGCCCTTATATGGGGAGGCCGGAGCCAAGGCTCCGGCCTCACACAATTCCCTATCAGATTAAGCGAGCGATCAGGGAATCGCACTCCCCTTGCCGAGTTAACGTAGGGCCCGCCCTGGTGTTACTTTTCAGAACACTCCGCAGGACGCAAGAAACCCCCGCCGCACGAAGTGCGCAGCGGGGGTTTCTTGCATGTCCGAGGACGTTCTGAAAAGTAACAACAGGGCGGGCCCGGACGAGAACAAACAACTACAGGTCGATGTGCGATTCCTTGATCGGGAACGGCTCCGCGAAGTGGCAGGCGCAGCAGTGACCCGGTGCAACTTCCTTAAACTCGGGGAGCTTCTCGGAGCAGATACCCTGCGCGATCGGGCAACGCGTGTGGAAACGGCAGCCGGTCGGCGGATCCAGCGGCGACGGCGGATCGCCAGCGAGGATGATGCGCTTGCGGGTCTTCTGGATATCAGGATCGGGAACCGGCACGGCAGACAGCAGCGACTGCGTGTACGGATGGTGAGGCTCGCTATAGAGCGTCTTCCAGTCCGAAACCTCGACCATCTTACCCAGATACATAACGGCAACGCGATCGGAGATGTGCTGTACGACGGACAGGTCGTGTGCGATAAACAGATACGCGGTACCGAACTTGTCCTGCAGTTCCTTGAGCAGGTTCAGAACCTGGGCCTGAATGGACACATCCAGAGCGGATACCGGCTCGTCACAGATAATCAGCTTGGGCTTCAGCGCAAAAGCGCGGGCAATACCGACACGCTGACGCTGGCCGCCCGAGAACTCATGCGGATAGCGGTTGATGTGCTCGGGGTTCAGTCCAACGACGTCGAGAAGCTCACGGACGCGCTCAATGCGCTCCTCCTTGGTACCCACACCATGAATGGTCATGGGCTCGGAGACAATCTCACCGATGGTCATACGAGGGTTGAGCGAAGCATAAGGATCCTGGAAGATAAACTGCATCTCACGACGCATGTCCTTGATCTCATGCTTGCTCATCTCGGCAACATCTTTGCCCTGGAAGAACACCTTGCCGGCGGTCGGCTTGGTCAGACGCATGATAGTGCGGCCCGTGGTGGATTTACCGCAACCAGACTCGCCAACCAGACCAAAGGTCTCGCCAGGATAAATCTCAAAAGAGATGTCGTTTACAGCAGAGACGACGCGCTTGGAAAAACGCTTGGCGAACATGCCGGACTCTGCGGGAAACTCCTTGGAGAGGTGCTCGACCTTCAGCAGTGGAGTGCGCTCGTTATTGTCTGCCATTTACGCCTCGCCTCCCTTCTTGGAATCCTTGCGCGTACGGGACGTCTCAGGAGCGTTCTTGAGGAACTCGGGGTCACCGGAATAGTGGCACGCAGAATAGTGACCGGACTCGGTGACAACGCGCTCAGGGCGCTGCTTGCGGCACTTGTCCGTCGCGTAGGGGCAACGAGGAGAGAAGACGCAGCCCTCAGGCAGGTTCATGAGCGAAGGCGGGTTGCCGTGAATCGGCGTCAGCGGCTTCTTCTCTTCGATTGCCTGCTCCGGGATGGAGCGGATAAGACCCCAGGTGTAGGGGTGGCGGCTCTCGTAGAAGATTTCCTCAGCAGTACCGAACTCAACGGGGCGGCCGGCGTACATAACCATGATCTTATCGGCCATATCGGCGACAACACCCAGGTCATGGGTAATCATGATGATGGCGTTGCCGTTCTTCTCCTGCATCTCCTGCATGAGCTCGATAATCTGAGCCTGGATGGTAACGTCCAGGGCAGTCGTGGGCTCGTCGGCAATCAGAATATCGGGATCGCAGGCAAGGGCCATGGCAATCATGACTCGCTGACGCATACCGCCAGAGAACTGGTGCGGATACTCATTGACGCGCTTCTCGGGCTCGGGGATACCCACGAGGTCCAAAAGCTCGGTGGCACGCTTGAGCGCCTCCTGCTTGGAGTAGCCACGGTGCAGACGAAGACCCTCGCCCACCTGCCTGCCGATCTTATAGACCGGGTTCAAGGAGGTCATAGGATCCTGGAAGATCATCGCGATATCGTTGCCGCGAATGTGCTGCATCTCTTCCTCGGTCATTTCGAGGATGGAGCGGCCGCGATAGCGAACGTCACCGCCCTCGATCTTTCCCGGAGGCATCGAGATGAGGCCCATGATGGTCATGGCGGTCACGGACTTACCGGAGCCGGACTCACCGACGACGCCCAGGGTTTCGCCGCGATCGAGCGTGTAGGAGACACCGTCGACAGCGCGAACAACGCCATCCTCGGTGTGGAAATACATCTTAAGGTCATCGACCTCGAGCAGATGCTGGCCCTCAGGAACCGGCTGGTCCTTCAGGTCCACATAGTTCTTGTTCTTCTTCATCCTTATGCGTCCTTCATCTTGACGTCGAGGGCGTCGCGCAGACCGTCACCCAGCAGGGTGAAGGCGAGCACCGTCGAGAGAATTGCCAGACCGGGCATGATCATCATCCAGGGAGCGGTCAGAAGATACTGCTGACCGTCCTGAATCATGGAGCCCCACGAAGGCGTAGGCGGAATAACGCCCATGCCGAGGAAGGACAGAGCGGACTCGGTCAGAATGGCGCCACCAATGTTCATGGTCGCGTAGACCACGATGGAGGCGACGGAGTTCGGGAAGATGTGACGCACGACGATACGAGCATCAGATGCACCCATCGCGCGCGCTGCATCAACATAGTCGTTTTCCTTGACCGTCAAGATTGCAGAGCGGAAGACGCGCGCAATCGAAGGCCAGCCAAGAATGCCGATGGCGATAAAGACGTTCTGAAGACCACGGCCGATAACGGCGATCATGGCGACAACGAACAGCACGTACGGGAACGCCAGGAAGATGTCCGCACAGCGCATGATGATCGTATCCCAAATGCCGCCGTAGAAACCGGCCAGGGCGCCCATGACCAGGCCGATCAATGTGGAGATGGCGGTGGCCATGATACCGACAGAAAGCGAAACGCGTGCACCGTAGATAACGCGGACGAGAATGTCGCGACCGAGGGCATCGGTGCCAAACGGGTGCTCGGCACACGGAGCCAGTAGCGATGTCTCGGCCATGGTGGTCGAATCGGAAGCCGTCGGCGAACCGAGCCAGGGCTTAGCCCACAGATCTGCGGTCAGGGCAACCACAACGACGATGATGATCCAGCAGACACCGATAACGGCGAGCTTGTTCTTACGAAGACGCTTAAAAGCGTCGCCCCACAGCGTGCGGGACTTGGCGGGAGCAGATGCGACCTTGGTGGCGGTAGCCTGCTCCTGAGACTGAGAATCAGTTTCCTGCATGAGACGTACCTCCCTTAGGCCTTATCCGACGGACCGCCAAGGCGGATGCGCGGGTCGAGGAATGCATAGCTAATGTCGACGAGCAGGTTGATCACCATGACGACGACAACGATGAGCGTAACGCCGCCCATAACGATGGGCCAGTCACGCATGCTAATGGCGCGATAGACCTCATAGCCGATACCGGGCCAGTTGAAGACCGTCTCGGTCAGGATGGCGCCCGAAAGCATGCCGCCAAAGTCGACACCAATATAGGTAACGACGGGGATGAGTGCATTCTTAAGCGCATGCTTGACGATGATCGCACGATTGGAGAGACCCTTGGCCTTTGCCGTACGGATGTAATCCTGGTTCATGACGTCAAGCAGCTGCGAGCGCATAATGCGCGCAGCATAAGCGGTCGAAACCGAAGCCAGCGTAATGGTCGGAAGCACATAGTGCATCCAATCCTGATACTGAGAGCTGGAACCGCCGGCACCCGAGATCGGCATGGAGATTGCACCGCCCGTGGCGTCCTTGAGGATGACGCCAAAGAACAGCTGCAGCAACATACCGAGCCAGAAGGCCGGGACCGCAACGAGGATCGACGTGGTGAGCGTTACCAAAATATCCCAGAAGGAATAACGCTTTACCGCCGAAATGATACCCGCACCGATACCCATAATTGCCTCGAGCACGATGGCGCACGCGGCAAGTTTGACCGTATACGGATACTTCTGGGCAAAGATTTCCGTAACCGGCAGCTTGCGCTGATACGAATTGCCCAGATCGCCATGAAGCAGGCCGTTCATGTAATACAAGTAACGGTCCACGAGCGACGTTTGAACGGGGTCGCCGTTCTCGTCAAGGATCGCGTTGCCGTCATCGTCCGTCTGGACCAGGTGATAGCGAACGCGAAGCTGAAGCTCCACCTCGGGGGACAGAGCCTTGTCTCCACCGATCAGCTTGATCGGATCTCCCGGCACGATATTCTGGAGGGCGAACAGAATCAGCGTAACGCCCAAAAACACCGGGATGAACTGAAGCACACGTTTAACGATGTACTTACCCATACCACTCCCCTATCTAGGGATTAACCTAAATGGGATGCCGATCGCCAGACCGGCATCCCAAAATTACCATCAGCCAGTTTACCCCAGGTTAGGGAGAACTGTATGTTTCCCATGAGGTCTACGTAAATACTTGACCCTCACGGAAGCTGCAAACTCTTAGGCGAGCTCAGCGGCTGTCTCTTATACACATCTCCGAGCCCACGAGACATGCGCAGATCTCG
>USHF01000057.1 GCA_900554465.1 uncultured Collinsella sp. | reverse complement strand
GATCTACACGTAAGGAGTCGTCGGCAGCGTCAGATGTGTATAAGAGACAGGACGTCCCACCGCCCCTACCACGCATTGTTTACGAGCCCGTGTCCCCCGGAGACGCGGGCTCGTTTCTTGTGGATGCCGACACGGATGATAAGTTGCGGTGGAATAGTTCCTGTTTTGACTGGTTACCAGCTCATTTAAGAACTTTTTCACCGCAACTCAGATTGGCACTCCCACATTTTTCGATGGAAAAACGTGGTTGTCTCGCACATTTTCCGATGGAAAAACGTGGTTGTCTCGCACATTTTCCGGTGGAAACGCCCAAATGGTCTTATACTAGCCGAGAGGGTTGGGAGGCAATATGCAACGACAGCTTATGAGTGAACTTATCGCTTGGAAATCAAGGGCGAATCGCAAACCTCTCTTGCTTAAGGGAGCCCGCCAGACAGGAAAGACTTGGCTTCTTAACGAATTCGCAAGCCAGCAGTATCGAAGCGTCATTCGTTTTGACTTTATGCTCGAGCCGAGCACACGCTCGCTGTTCGATGGGGACCTCGACCCCAAGCGCATCATCTCCCAGATAGAGCTCCTACGTGGCCAAACCGTAACGCCGACAGACACGCTCATCATCTTCGACGAGATCCAAGAGGCGCCACGCGGGATCACCTCGCTCAAGTACTTCAACGAGCTTGCACCCGAATACCACATCGTAGCAGCCGGTTCCTATATGGGCCTCGCGCTCCGACGCGAAAACGAGTCATTTCCCGTCGGCAAAATCGACCAGCTCACCATGCGTCCCATGGGGTTTGCCGAGTTCGTTCGCGCCGTCGACGGCAACCCGCTCGCCGACGCCATCCTTGCCGCAGACATGAACCTTCTAGCAAACGTCACCGAAAAGCTCGTGCACTTGCTCAAGGAATACCTTGTTGTCGGTGGTATGCCCGAAGTTGTCTCCGCTTTCGCCGAGACACGCGACTTCATTGAAGCCCGAAGGCTTCAGCAGCAAATCATCGAGGCTTACGAATCCGATTTTGGCAAACATGCACCCGCCCGCATCGTCGAGCGCATGAGGTTGGTTTGGAAATCCCTTCCCGGCCAGCTTGCCAAGGAGAACAAGAAGTTTGTCTATGGCGCCCTTCGCCCTGGAGCGCGTGCACGCGATTTTGAGGAAAGCCTCCAGTGGCTCACGGACTACGGAATCGTTCATAAGGTGCCACGTGTTTCCGCTCTAAAGGCACCGCTCTCGAGCTACGAAGACCTCTCGGGCTTCAAACTGTTCTGCATCGACACCGGCATCCTCGGAGCGCTCTCCGGTCTCTCTCCGGCCATCGTTCTTAACGGATCCGCTGTTTTTACCGAGTTCAAAGGTTCGCTGACCGAACAATACGTCGCGCAGGAGCTTTTGCTCCAAGACAAAACTCCCGTGTATTGGTCCTCTACCTCTGGCAATGCCGAAACCGACTTTGCCATCGACCATGCGGGAACCGTGCTTCCGCTTGAGGTCAAGGCGGCAGAGAACCTTAAAGCGAAGAGTCTGAAAATAGCCTGCGAAAAATTCAAACTCGAGCGTTGCGTGAGGAGCTCTCTGGCGGCATATAGAGACGAGGACACGCTCGTCAATATTCCGCTTTGGGAAATTGGGCAAATCGACAAACTGGCATAAAGGCTGCGGAGGCGCTCAGCAAGGACTGTCCCCAGGTGCCGGCAGAAAAAACGTCCCTAGGTGCCGGCTGTTGAGTTGCGGTGGAATAGGGACTGGTTGGGGCCCGAAAGGGCGATTTTAGTCCGCATTTCACCGCAACTTATGAGGGGATGGTTAAAGGGCGCTCAGGCTCGGGGTCCAGGCGATGGTGGGAGTCGCGCCGTCGAGAACCTCGTTGATGGCGGCGGCCATGCCGGCGAGGAGGCTGTTCTCGCTTACGGTGAGCGCATCGTAGCCACCGGCGCGCATGAGCTCGCGAATCACCACGGCGCCGGCCAGAATCACGCCCGCGCGCTTGGGCTGCACGCCTGGCAACGCGGCAATGCTCTCCACGTCCAGCGTGGACATGCGCTCGATAGCGGCAGAAATCTGCTCCATCGAAAGCTCGCGCAGGTGCACAAAGCTCGAGTCGTACGGCTCCAGTTCGTGGACCAGCGCCACGAGCGTAGTGACGGTACCGCCCACCGCGACCAGGCGCTCTGCACGCTCATAATTGCTCGGCAGGCCCTCAAAATAGGCGGAGAACTGCTCGCTCGCCCACGCGGCGGCAACCGCAAGCTCGCCGTCCGCGGGCGGCAGCGCCGAGAAAAACCGCTCCGTCACGCGACGGCAACCGATGTCCAGTGAGCGCGTTCCCTCCAGCGCAAAGACCCCGCGCTCAGGCGCATAGACGCCCGTCGCGAGCTCCGTGGAGCCGCCGCCCGAATCGGCAACGATGATGCGCTCGCCTGCAAAGTCGTGCGCCACGCCAAAAAACGTCAGGCGCGCCTCGACCTCGCCCGGAATCACCTGTGGTTTGAGCCCCAACTCGCGCAGGCCGTCCAGCAGCAGCGCGGCATTGGACGCATCGCGCGCGGCACTCGTGCACGTGGTGCAGACGCACACGGCCCCAAAGGCACGGGCCTCGTCCACAAACATGCGGCACGCAGCGAGCACACGCTCGACAGCCGCCTCGCAGAAGCGCCCCGTCGCGTCCACGCCCTCGCCCAGGTCGGTAATCTCGGTATGCTTGGACGATTCCACAATCGCTCCGCCCTCGACCTGGGCCAACACCAGTCGCGACGACACCGTTCCCAGGTCGATCGCGGCCACCTTATAGCGTTTGCAATTTGTCATTGCGGCCTCCCCTCCGGGCGCTATTTGCCGTTGGACACGACCGTCTGGCCCTCGACGCCGTTAAACCCAAACAGCATGTCGAGCGCCTGGATGTACCACGGCGCGTCCTTGCCGACTTCTTCGATTTCCTTGGCCACTTCGCTGGCCTTCTTGGCGTTTGAGGACTTTTTGCTCGACGACGAGTCCGAATCGTCGTCCAAGCCTAGCACGTCAATCTTCTTCTCGCCGGGCATCACCAGGTCCAGGTCCTCGGACGCCGCGTCCTTGATACCCTCCTCCGAGAGCAGCTTGTCGACGCTTTTTTGCAGCTCATCATTGTATTGCTGGCGAATCTCGACCTGCTTGGCCAAGATGTCGCTCGAGCGTTTTGCCACGTACAGGTCGCGTACGGGAAAATACAGGCTCACGAGCGCCAGCGCCACCACGATACCGATAAACAGCGGACGCAGAGAGCCATGCGTAAAGTCATAGATCGCCTTGACCACCGCATTGTCGTTGGCGTAGCGCATAAAGTCCGAGCCCGAAAGACGGCTCGAAGGCCTGCTCGACCTGTCGTGCGTCTGGGCCGAGGGACGCGACGCATGTGTCGAACGTGCCGGGCGCACCGGTCCATCTGCCAAGGTATTTGATTGAGCATTGGGGCGCAAGGTACTTGCCGGGCGCTGCGTGGAGCGGTCGGCGCCGGCATAAGCGGACCCACCGAGCTGCACCGTGCGCGCACGGCGAGGCGACGGCTCGCGCGAACCGGCGGAATAGTACCTGTTGTCGTAAATCTGATCCATGTGCGCCTTGTGCGGTTGAGGTTTGTTTGCGCTAAGTCCTTTAGTTATAGCACGAGCGCCCGCACCGCCTTCGCCAGCCTTTGCTCGACATAAAAAAGGCGCTGAGCCATATGGCCCAGCGCCCACAGCGCTTTGCGGCGTCCAGCCAAGGCGGGGCGGAACCGAGTCAGCCTCCTCCTCGCCAAATTCGCCCGTTTAGCGAATGTTGTAGAACGCGGCCTTGCCGGCGTAACGCGCGCTGCCCTCGAGCTCGTCCTCGATGCGGATGAGCTGGTTGTACTTGGCGATACGGTCGCTGCGGCACGGGGCGCCCGACTTGATCTGGCCGGCGTTGACGCCCACGACCAGGTCGGCGATCGTGGAGTCCTCGGTCTCGCCGGAACGGTGGCTCACGATGCAAGCGTAGCCGGCCTCCTTGGCGGTCTCGATGGCCTCGAGCGACTCGGTGAGCGTGCCGATCTGGTTGACCTTGACCAGGATCGCGTTGGCGGCACCCAGCTCGATGCCCTTCTTGAGGCGCTCGGTGTTGGTGACGAACAGGTCGTCGCCCACCAGCTGCACCTTGTTGCCAATGCGACGGGTGAGCTCAACCCAGCCGTCCCAGTCCTCCTCGGCCATGCCGTCCTCGATGGAGATGATGGGATAGGTGTCGACGAGCTTCTCCCAGTAATCAACCATCTGGGCACTCGTGTACTCCACGCCCTCGCCCTTGAGCTCGTACATGCCGGTCTCGGCGTTGTAGAACTCGGTCGAGGCCGGGTCCATGGCGTACATGAAGTCGATGCCGGGCTTAAAGCCGGCCTTCTCCACGGCCTTGGTGATGTACTCGAACGGCTCGGCATTGGTCTTAAGGTTGGGGGCAAAGCCGCCCTCGTCGCCCACGCCGCCGCCCAGGCCGGCCTCGTGCAGCACGCCCTTGAGGGTGTGGTAGACCTCGGCGCACCAACGCAGGCCCTCGGCAAAGCTCGGAGCACCCACGGGCATGATCATGAACTCCTGGAAGTCGACGTTGTTGTCGGCATGCACGCCGCCGTTGAGAATGTTCATCATGGGCGTGGGCAGCAGGTGAGCGTTGACGCCGCCCAGGTACTGGTACAGCGACAGGCCCGCCGACTCGGCAGCGGCGCGGGCAACGGCCAGCGACACGCCCAGGATGGCGTTGGCACCGAGCTTGGTCTTGTTGGGGGTACCGTCCGCGGCAATCAGCGCGGCATCGACGGCACGCTGGTCGAAGGCGTCGAGGCCGACGACGGCATTGGCGCACTCGTTGTTGACGTGCTCGACGGCCTGAGAGACGCCCTTGCCCAGATAGCGGCCCTTGTCGCCATCGCGCAGCTCGCAAGCCTCAAAGGCACCGGTCGAAGCGCCCGAAGGCACCATCGCGCGACCGAAGCTACCGTCCTCGAGCACAACCTCGACCTCGACGGTGGGATTGCCGCGGCTGTCGAGCACCTCGCGACCGTAAACGTCCAAAATATCGCTCATGTTGTCTCCCTCTCACTTGGAAACGTAGTGGATGCAAGCGACCGGCTGACCGTGCACCATCGGTGCGTCTCCGTAAGTTAGCTATGTCGCACTTTTTGCATTATGCCCTAAGTTAGCCGAGGGATACATTTGATTATCGAAAAATTTAGCGGGAACGATGAGGCGTGTCAGCCCGTCGTTCCCGCAGTCTTACTCCTCCGCCTTTGCGGCATCCCACAGGTCGTTGAGGCCGTGGGTCGAAAGCTCGGCAAGATCCACGTGGGCATCGGCCGCCATCTGCTCCATCGCAGCCCAGCGACGGCGAAACTTGGCCGTGCTCGCGCGCAGGGCGCTCTCGGCGTCGATACCCTCCTTGCGCGCGACGTTGACCAGGGCAAAGAGCAGATCGCCAAACTCCATTTCGCGCTCGGGCGAGCCAGGGGCCTCGGCCTCAAACTCGGCACGCTCCTCGGCGACCTCGTCCCACACATCCTGGACCGTCTCCCACTCAAAGCCCACGGCAGCCGCCTTGCGCGAGACCTTTTGCGCTTGCATCAGCGCCGGCAGGTGCGTGGGCACGCCGTCGAGCAGCCCCTCGGGCGCGGCCTCGCCTGCCGCCACGGCCTTGTCCTTGGCGGCCTTCTCGGCAAGCTTGACCTCGTCCCAAATCTTGAGCACCTCGTCAGAGCTGTCGGCATCCGCATCGCCAAACACGTGCGGATGACGGCGAATGAGCTTGGCGTCGATATCGTGCGCCACGTCGGCCAGCGTAAACTCGCCGGCGTCCGCCGCGATCTGCGCATGCAACACTACCTGCATGAGCACGTCGCCCAGCTCCTCGCGCAGGTGCGCCGCGTCGTCGGCCTCGATGCAGTCGAGCGCCTCGTAGGCCTCCTCGATCATGTTCTTGCCAATGCTGCGGTGCGTCTGCTCGCGGTCCCACGGGCAGCCGTCGGGCTGACGCAGACGCCAGATGGTCTGCACCAGATGCTGCAGCTCGGCCGATGCATCTACCAGCGTGGACAGGTCACGCGAACCCTCGGCATTTTGCTGAGCCATATGCTCGGCCATGGCTAGTCCTCCTCCATGATCACGTGGCGGAACGCGCCGCCCTCGTAGATGCCGTAGCTGTGCGTACCGTCCTTGGGGATGCTCACGCTGCCGGGGTTGAAGAGCCACAGACCAGGATGCTCCTCGCTCGCTTCGTTGACCTTGATGTGCGTGTGACCGTAGACGAGCGCGGAGCCCTCGGGCAGCGCGGGCGCGTGGTCGACGCTGTTGTGCATACCGGCGCCAAAAACGTGGCCGTGCGTCAGGAACAGCTCGCGGCCGTTCTCGTCGAATAACGTGGCATAGTCGGCCATGATGGGAAAGTCGAGCACCATCTGGTCGACCTCGGCGTCGCAGTTGCCGCGCACCGCGATGATGCGGTCGGCCAGGGCGTTGAGCAGCGGAATCACGCGCTTGGGAGCGTAGTCGCGCGGCAGGTCGTTACGCGGGCCGTGGTAGAGCAGGTCGCCCAGCAGCACAATGCGATCGGGCTGCTCGGACTCGATGGCGGCGCAAAGGCGTTCGGTCCAATATGCCGAGCCGTGGATGTCGGAGGCGATGAGGTATTTCATGGGGAGATCCTTTCGAATGGGGTTGATATGGCTGGGCGCAGGATGTCGCCACCAGCCGCGTTATTCAAATCGCAGTGCCACGGCTTGTGCCGCCTGCATCACGCGCTGGAGCGGCACATTGTGCTCGCGGGCGAGACGGGCGCAGTCCTCGTACTCGGGCGCTGCACGCTCGCTGCCGTCGGGCAGGGTTGCCACCTTGACGGACACCTCGCCCCATAGCGTCGTTACGCGCTCAAAGCGGCGTGGCAGGCAAACGCGCTCCATGACCTGGCGACGAATGCCGTTGGTCGTGGTTTCCAAAAAGATAATCGTCTGCAGGCGCTCGATATCCTCGTGAGCACAGATTACCTGTAGCTGCCAACTGGGACGGCCTTTCTTGCAATAGAGGGGCAGCCAATGCACCTCGCGCGCACCCGCCTCGCGCAGGCGGTCGGCAGCGTAGGCGAGCACCTCGGGCGACGCGTCGTCGATGTCGCATTCCAGCTTGACGATGGTCTCGGGCGCATCGGTCTCGCGGGACAGCGGGGATGTGCTATCGCATTGCATACGGTCCGGATCCTTTCCGCGCGGGCTCGTTTTGTTCACCCAAACGCTAGCACATCGCGGGCTGCGCGGATGTGACGGCGCGCGATGAGCGCGATTTTCCTTGCCCGCAAGAAACCGACACTCCACCGCCTCATCCAAACATGTACATCAGCCTCCAAACATGTCATTTTTTGCAGCTTTTGGAGGCTGATGTACATGTTTTGAGAGCGCAAGCGAGGCCGCACCGCGCGTCGCGCAGCCTTTCCAATCGATTTCGACCCCCGGCGTGTCCGGCGTGTTGAGAGCTGCGCCATTACAATGGAGCGGATTCGCTTGACACAAAGGAGCTGCCATGTCTGTCTGCCCGCTGGTCGATTGCCATACCCACACCTCGTTTTCGGACGGACATGCCTCGTTTGAGGACAACGTTCGCGCCGCTGCTGCGGCCGGCTGCCGCGTCATGGTCTCGACCGACCATCTCACCCTGCCTGCCAGCATGGATGCCAACTGCGAAGTGCAGGTTACTGAGGGCGACCTGCCGGCACATCGTCTGGCCTTTGAGGACGCCCGCAAACTCGCCGCGCAGATTGCGCCGGAGCTCGAGCTTATCTATGGCTTTGAATGCGATTGGTACGAGGGCTGCGAGCCTTTGGTTGAGCGCTGGTCCCAGAGCGCCGTGGTACGCCTGGGCAGCGTGCATTGGATTGGCAACCCAGGCGATATCATGGCCGGTGCCGCGGGTATGGCGGGAACGGAAAACGTCGCTCGCCCCGATACACCCGATTCCCTTTGCGGTTGGATCGACGATGACACCGACCTGCACGTTTGGGAAAACCTGGGGGTACGCGGCGTGTGGGAGCGCTACGTCGACGACTGGTGCCGCGCTTGCGAAAGCCCGCTTAACTTTGATGTGATGGCTCACCCCGACCTGTTCATGCGCTTTTCGAAGGAAGGCTTTGCGCCCGATTTTGATACGGCACCGTTTTGGGAGCAGATGGCAGAGTGCGCACACGATACAGGCCGCCGCGTTGAAGTTTCGACCGCCGCGCCGCGCAAGGGCCTCGACGACTATTACCCCTCGACGGGGCTGTTGCGTTGCTTTGCCCACGCCGAGGTACCCATCACCTTTGGCTCGGACGCGCACCGCGCCTGCGACATCTGCTGGAATATCCGCGAGGCACAAGCCCTGTCTCTTATACACATCTCCGAGCCCACGAGACATGCG
>USHF01000056.1 GCA_900554465.1 uncultured Collinsella sp. | reverse complement strand
GTTCTATCCCGATCGCATGGCCAAGCGAATCTTGGGCATGGGCGACGTTGTCGGCATCATCGAGAAGGCCCAGGAGGCCGCCGATGCCGAACAGCTCGAGGCTGCCGAGCGCATGCTGCGCGAGGGCTTTACCATGAACGACATGCTCGACCAGATGAAAGCCGTCAAAAAGATGGGCGGCATGAAGGGTATCCTGGGCATGCTCCCCGGTGGCCAGCGCGCGCTCAACCAGATGGGCGGTAACCTGGACGAGGGCATCTTCGACAAGAACGAGGCCATCATCATGTCGATGACCAAGGAGGAGCGTCTGCGTCCCTCCATCATCAACGGCCAGCGTCGCGCGCGTATCGCCAAGGGCGCCGGTGTGACCCCCACCGAGGTCAATAGCCTTATGAAGCAGTGGGGCGAGATGAACAAGATGATGGGCCGCATGCGCACGATGGCCAATCAGGCACAGGCCGGCGGCAAGAAGGGCAAAAAGGGCAAGAAGGGCAAGAAGATGCGCATGCCCAATATTCCCGGTCTGGATGCCATGGGCTTGGGCGGCATTGGCGGCCTGGGAACGGGTGGTCCTAAGTCCGATATGGACCTGCTGCGCCAGATGGAAGCGCAGATGCGCAATAAGAAATAGGGCTGTAATTCCAGCTTGATATGGCAAAGGCCACTCGGAAGCTACCGGGTGGCCTCTGTTGTTGGCTTTGATAGTTGGGCTGCGTTCAGCGTCGCGCCCCGAGCTCGCGGTGCCGTGCCGTTAGTGGCAGCCGCAGCCCTCGTGGCCCTCGTGCTCGTGATGGCCGTGGCAGCTGCAGGACTCGCCATGTTCGTGGGCGTGGTCATGGCCGTGGCAGCCGCACGTGGCCTCGCCGTTCTGTGCGAGCGTTCCGGCGATAAGGGCCTCGACACAAGCGTCGCAGCTGCCCTGAGCTCCTGCGTACACCGTGATGCCGGCTTGGGCAAGCGCGTTGATGGCGCCACCGCCGATGCCGCCGCAGATGAGCGTGTCCACGCCACCGTTGGCGAGCAGGCCCGCAAGGGCACCGTGGCCGGTGCCGTCGGTGCCCACGACCTGCTCGTTGAGTACCTTGCCATCCTGAATGTCGTAGATCTTGAACTGCTCGCTGCGGCCAAAGTGCATAAAGATGTTGCCGTTGTCGTACGTGGTTGCCACCCTCATGGTGTAGACCTCCTTTGCTGGCCATGCGGCCGTCGTTGCGGTGATGGGGGAGTACGCGATATTGCCGCCCTCGATGACGAGCGCCCGCCCGTTGACCAGAGCGTTTGCCACCTTGCGATGTGCGCGGCTGCAGATGGCCGCCACGGTGGCGCGGGCGATGCCCATTTGCTGGGCGACGGCCTCCTGATTGAGGCCTTCCAGGTCGCACAGGCGCAGTACTTCGAGCTCATCGACCGTCATCTCGATGGCGTCTCCGCTGGCAAGGCCGTCGGGGGTAAAGCCGCGATATTCGGGGATGATCCCAACACGGCGTAATTTTTCGCGTCTTCCTGCCATACGTGCTCCAAATCTGACATATGTCAACAATAGAATAGCGAACGTGCGGATTTGTGCAAGGAATTTCTGGCATATGTCAGAAAATGAGGGCTTATGTTTGGGCTGTGGGGCCGCGTGCGCCTGGGCTACAATAAAAATTGCTTATAGGCGACTGACAGGAGGGTCAATGAGCAAGGCTGATCAACAGTTTGTAACCATGTGCCGCGATATTCTGGACCATGGCACCACCACCGAGGGCCAAAAGGTCCGTCCGGTGTGGGAGGATGGCACCCCTGCCTATACCATTAAAAACTTTGGCGTTACGGCGCGCTACGACCTGCGCGAGGAGTTTCCCGCGCTTACCTTGCGTCGTACGGCCCTCAAATCTGCCATGGATGAGATCCTATGGATCTATCAAAAGAAGTCCAATAACGTGCATGACCTCAACAGCCATATTTGGGACGAGTGGGCCGACGAGACCGGCTCCATCGGCAAGGCCTACGGGTATCAGATTGGCCAGAAGAGCCATTATACCGAGGGCGACTTTGACCAGATGGACCGTGTGTTGTACGACCTTGAGCATACGCCGTACAGTCGCCGCATCATGACCAACACGTACGTGTTTAGCGACCTTTCCGAGATGCACTTGTATCCGTGCGCCTACAGCGTGACGTATAACGTGACACAGCGACCGCAGGATGACAAACCGACGCTCAACATGATTCTCAACCAGCGCAGCCAGGACATTTTGGCCGCGAATAACTGGAACGTGTGCCAGTACGCCATCTTGCTGATGATGGTCGCGCAGTCGGTCGATATGATTCCCGGCGAGCTGCTGCATGTGATTGCCGATGCCCACATTTACGACCGCCATGTCGACATCGTCCGCGAACTTATCGAGCGTCCGCAGTTTGCGGCGCCCAAGGTAACGCTTAACCCTGATGTGCACGATTTCTACGCGTTTACGACCGACGACCTGATCGTCGAGGGCTACGAGCACGGCCCGCAGGTCAAGAGCATCCCCATTGCGGTATAGGTGGCAGGTATGACGTGTAAGCTTTCTGCCATCGTCGCCGTGTGTGACGACTGGGGCATTGGCTGCGAGGGCGATATGGTCGTGTCCAATCGCGCCGACATGCGCCATTTTGTGGCGTGTACCAAGGGCTGTCCGGTCATCATGGGACGCAAGACGCTGCTGAGTTTTCCCGGTGGACGTCCGCTCAAGAATCGTCGCAATATCGTGCTCACGCGCGACGAGGATTTTACGCCCGAGGGAGTCGACGTGGTGCATAGTATCGGCGAGGCGCTCGCCGCGGTTGCCGATGAGCCCGTTGCCTGGGTGATCGGCGGCGGCGATGTCTATCGGCAGTTTTTGCCGTACTGCGTGGAGGCCGAGGTCACGCATAACCACTGCGTCCATCCCGTGGACACGTACTTTCCCGACTTGGACGCCGATCCCGCGTGGGAAGTTGCGCGGCGCGAAGGGGTTGCCACGATTGCCGCGGGCGAGGGTGACGAAGGCCTCGATTATGAGTTCGTGACGTATCGTCGCGTTAGTGCTTAAATCACCTTTTGCCACGGTATTATCGGGTTGGAATGATTGAGGGGCGACGCCTGGCGTCGCCTCGTTGTATATAGATGCTGCTATTGGAAGGGTTCGGGCTGCTATGACTGATGCCGTTGAGGTGCTGCGAATCGATTCGCTCGAGGACGAGCGGCTCGATGCCTACGTGCGACTGACCGAGCGCGAGCTGCGCTGCGTGCTGGAGCCGCAAAAGGGCATCTTTATCGCCGAGAGCGCTAAGGTTATCGAGCGCGCGGTTCGCGCCGGATACGGGCCGGTGAGTTTTCTGTTGGGTGAGCGCTGGCTCGACCAGATGATGCCGCTGTTTGAGCGCCTGGTTGTGCGCGAGGGCGCGGGTCCGGTTCCTGTGTTCGTTGCCTCCATGGAGCTCATGGAGCAGCTGACGGGCTTCAATGTGACGCGCGGTGCGCTCGCGGCATTTCGTCGCCCGCGACAGATTCCGGTTGATGAGTTCTTGGGCGGCGTCGTCGAGGCGGCGGGGGAGCGCCCGGTGCGCGTGTGCGTGCTCGAGGGCATTGTCGACCATACCAATGTGGGCGCAATATTCCGCTCGGCGGCCGCGCTCAACGTCGACGGCATTTTGGTCAGTCCTACGTGTTGTGATCCGCTGTATCGTCGTTCGGCCCGCGTGAGCATGGGCACGGTGTTCCAGGTGCCCTGGACACGCATTGGCAGCGAAGCGCGCGTATGGCCGCATGATGGGCTGGCGGCGCTACACGATGCCGGCTTTTCGTGTGCCGCTATGGCGTTGACGGATGATTCGGTGTCGCTGGACGATCCCGCGCTCCAGGAGATTGACCGCCTGGCAATCTTTATGGGCACCGAGGGTGCTGGCTTGGGCGCCAAGACCATTGCAGGCTGCGACCGCGCCGTGCGTATTCCGATGGCGCATGGGGTCGATTCACTCAACGTGGCCGCGGCAAGCGCTGTTGCCTTTTGGCAGCTGTGCCCGCATGTGAGCAACGAGTACCACTACCAGCCGGGGCTGTATCACTAGGCAGATAGTTAGCACCGGGCTCTGGTTCGGGGCGTTTCGGCCGACGTCGGTCGGTGCTAAGCTGGTATTGGCTTTGGTCTTAAATTGCCGTTTTGTTGTTTGACGTACGCTGGTGGGGAGGGCGTGTGGCTAAGAAATCTACGGCTATCGATGTAACGCAGGGTGTCATTTGGCAACAGCTGCTGTCGCTGTGCGTCCCTATCTTCTTTAGCTCGTTTTTTCAGCAGGCTTACACGCTTATTGGTACGTATATCGTCGGCCAGTTTGGCGGCAAGCTCGCGCTGGGTGGCATTCAAGCCACGATGGTGCTCACCGAGCTCTGCATTGGCTTTTGCGTTGGCGTTGGCGCTGGCTGCGCGGTCATTACCGGTCAGTTTTTTGGTCAGCACGATGATGAGCGATTGAGTCGTTCGGTCCATACGGCCATGACGCTCGCGCTGGTGGGCGGTATCGTTTTCTCGATTCTTGGCATAGTGTTCGTTGAGCCCATGCTGGTACTTATGAACACGCCGCATGAACTATTGGCCGAGGGCGTGGCCTATGCTCGTTGCTATTTTGCCGCCATGGTTGCGGCGCTGCTGCTCAATATGGGAACGGCGCTGCTGCGCGCCGTGGGCGACACACGCGGTCCTGCTGTGATCATTGCTTCCGGCTGCCTTGTTAATGCGGTGCTGGATGTCATCTTCGTTGCCGTGCTTCATATGGAGGCTCTGGGCTGCGGCATCGCGGTGGCGCTGACCATTTGCTCCAACGCCACGATGATCGTGATTCGTATGATGCACGCTCCGGGTGCGTGGCGGCTTTCACTGTCCAAACTCTGCATTGATCCTGGCATTTGTAAGAGCATGATCTCGTGTGGTCTGCCGCTTGGCTTTCAGTCTGCTGCGTATTCGATTTCCAACGTTTTGATTCAGGTGTCGGTCAACTCGTTTGGTGCCGATGTCACCACGGCGTGGGGTCTTTCGGGCCGTTTGGATGGCATTGTCTGGATGGTTACCGAGGCGCTTGGCGTTTCGATCACCACGTTCTCGGCACAGAACTTTGGCGCGCGCAACTACGAGCGCATGCGCAAGGGCTACCATACGTCGCTTGTGCTGTCGTTTATGCTCATTGGTGGCCTGTCTGCCGTGCTGCTGGTGTTCTCGGGTCCTCTGTCGCGTCTGTTTGTCGACGATGCTTCGATTTCGGCGTACACCACGACGATCCTTCATTTTATCGCGCCGTTCTACGCGATCTTCTCGATTATCGAAAACGCGTCGGGCTCCATTCGCGGTGCCGGCGTTAGCTTGCAGCCCATGCTGCTCACGATTTTTGGCACTGTCGTGCTCAGGGTGATCTGGGTGTTTGCGATTATGCCGTTCGATCCGTCGCTTGAGCACCTGCTGCTGGTTTACCCCGTAACCTGGCTCATCACGGCCACGATGTTTACCATCTACCACCACAGCGGCAACTGGCTCGGCCGCGCCACCGCCTAATGATCCGTAGGGGACGAGGGAAACGGATCATTTCTCTCCGTCGTGATGTTGATGATCTGTTTTCCTCCGTCCCCTTCGGATCAATTAGTATTCGATGCCTTGGCGGGCTAGGAGGCCTTCGTCGAAGTAGTGTTTGACGGGGCGCATTTCGGTTACTAGGTCTGCAAGGTCGGCCAGTGGCAGCAGGCCTCGGCCGGTGAGCACGAGCTCCGTGGTGGCGGGCTTTATCGCGATCAACGATTCGACATCCTCGCGCGTCACAAAGCCCCGTCGCATGGCTTCTCCCAGCTCATCCAAGACCAGCACGTCGACCTGGCAAATCTGCTCGCGCGCCAGCTCCATAATCTGTGCGGCACAGGCTTCGGGCGTATCGCGATCGGCTTGTACGATGCGTAGCCCCAATCGAGGAGCTGCGTCATGTTCGGCGCAGTGCAGCTTCTTGGCAAACTGAAGCATGAGCACGTTAAGTCCATAGCCCGTGGCGCGCAGCGCGAGCCCCAGCGCAGCCGTCGTCTTGCCCTTGCCATCGCCCGTGTAGATCTGAACCTTGCCGACTTCCAGTGATGCCATCTCTGTCCTTTCGTGCCCGGCGTCGGTTTATCGCCGTCCCGGTTGGGTATTCTAGATAGCATTATCAACCCCAGTAGATGGAGTTCAAGCAGATGGAGATGGATGACAACAAACGTAGACGGAATATGATCCTCTACGTGCTCATCGCCTTCGTCGTCTACCTCGTGCTCTCGACCGTTCTGTTCCCCAACATCGGTCACACGCAGCAGATTACGAAGACCGATTACTCGACGTTTGTCAAAGCGCTCGATAAGAAGAGCGTCGACAAGGTCGAATACAACACGGACGATTACACGATTTATTACACCAAGAAGGGCGAGGACGAGAATATCGCCTACAAGACGACCGCTGTGCCGAATGACGCGGGCTTTACCGATCGCGTGCTTGAATCCGGTGCGTCCCTGGAATCGGTCGTTCCCGATAAAAACTCGGGTCTGATGACCTATTACCTGCTCACGCTCATCCTTCCCATGGCCATCTTCTTCCTCATCGGTTGGTGGCTCAACCGCCGCATGAAGAAGGCCATGGGTGATGACGGTCCCTCGATGAACTTTGGCGGCGGTGGCTTTGGCGGCGGCGGACTGGGTAAGTCCGGCGCGCGCGTGATCGCCTCCAAGGACGTGGGCGTGACCTTTAAGGACGTCGCCGGCCAGGAAGAGGCCAAGGAGTCTCTCAAGGAGGTCGTCGACTTTCTGGAGAAGCCGCAGCGCTACGAGGAAATCGGCGCCAAGCTGCCGCGCGGTGCTCTCCTTGTCGGTCCTCCGGGTACCGGTAAAACCCTGCTTGCCAAGGCTGTGGCCGGCGAGGCGGGCGTGCCGTTCTTTAGTATTTCTGGTTCTGAGTTTGTTGAGATGTTCGTTGGCCGCGGCGCCGCTAAGGTTCGCGATCTGTTTAAACAGGCCAAGGAAAAGGCCCCGTGCATCGTGTTTATCGACGAGATCGATACCATCGGTAAGAAGCGCGATGGCGGCGGCTTTAGTGGCAACGACGAGCGCGAACAGACGCTCAACCAGCTGTTGACCGAGATGGACGGCTTCGATAACCACAAGGGTATTGTCGTTCTCGCTGCTACCAACCGCCCCGACAGCCTTGACCCGGCCCTGTTGCGCCCCGGTCGTTTTGACCGCCGCATCCCCGTTGAGCTGCCCGACCTGACCGGCCGCAAGAACATCCTCGAGCTTCACGCCAAGAGTGTGAAGACCGAGCCGCCGATCGATCTGACCGCGATTGCCCGCGCCACGCCCGGAGCCTCGGGCGCCGACCTGGCCAATATCATCAACGAGGGCGCCCTGCGCGCCGTTCGCGAGGGTCGCAAGCGTGCAACCCAGGACGACTTCGAGGAGTCGGTGGAGGTCGTCATCGCCGGCCAGCAGCGTAAGTCCACGGTGCTGTCCGATCACGAGAAACAGGTCGTGTCCTATCACGAGATCGGCCATGCCATCGTTGCCGCCCGCCAGAAGGGTTCTGCGCCGGTTACGAAGATCACCATCGTGCCGCGTACGAGCGGTGCTCTGGGCTACACCATGCAGGTCGAGGAGGACGAGCGCTTCTTGACCACGCGCCAGGAGGTGCTCGACAAGCTCGCTGTCTACTGCGGCGGACGTGCTGCCGAGGAGCTCATCTTTGGTGAGATGACGACTGGCGCGGCCAATGATATCGAGCAGGCCACCAAGCTCGCCCGCAACATGGTGACGCGCTTTGGTATGTCGGAAGAGTTTGGCATGATGGCGCTCGGTACCGTTCAGAATGCCTACCTCAACCAGGACACGTCGCTCACCTGTGCCCCCGGTACGGCCGAGCGCGTCGACGCGATCGTCGCCAAGCTGATCGAGGACGCACATGACCGCGCCCTGCAGATCCTCAAGGAGAACAAGTTTAAGCTCCATGAGCTGGCTCGTTATCTGTACAAGAAGGAGACGATCACGGGCGAGGAGTTCATGAATCTCCTCACGCGCGAGAATCCGCTGATGCCAAAGCAGCAGTAAGGCTGGTTGCACAACGTCGAACGCCCCATTTGAGTTTCTATCTCAAATGGGGCGTTTTGTTTGGGAGGGATATGTATGAAGATCGTGGTGAGTGCCTGCTTGATGGGAGAGAGCTGCAAATATAACGGGCTCGACAATTACCATCGCGCGTTGGTCGAGGCCTGCGAACGCACAGGGACCGAGGTCCTGTTGGTGTGCCCCGAGGTTTTTGGCGGCTTGCCCACACCGCGCAAGCCGTCCGAGATTGTGAATGGCGAGGTTTGTACCTGCGAGGGCATCTCGGTCGATCGCGAGTTTCGCCTGGGTGCAGAGCGCGCGCTCGATATGTGCGAGCAGGCGGGCGGCCCGTCCGAGATCGCCGCGTGCGTCTTACAGGACCGTAGCCCCTCGTGCGGTACCGTCAAGATTCTTTCGCAAATTGATCGAGGCGGCCTCGGCCCCGCCTTGC
>USHF01000055.1 GCA_900554465.1 uncultured Collinsella sp. | reverse complement strand
GATCTACACGTAAGGAGTCGTCGGCAGCGTCAGATGTGTATAAGAGACAGGTGACCGTTGGCGTCGAGCATCCCGAGGCAAGCCTGTGGGCAAGCGATGTCCGCGTGGTCGGCTTTAACATCGAGTTTAACCTGCATGGCCTGTGTGCCGACGAGTCCGAGGCGGGGGAGAAGGTCCTGCTGGGCATCGCGGGCGACTTTAACGTGGAAAACGCGCTGGTCGCTATCGCCGCTGCGCACGAGATCGGCATCGGTATCGAGGCTATCAAGAAGGGCCTCTCCAAACTGCGTGTGCCGGGACGTATGGAGGTCGTGGAGTCGAAGGACGGCCGCGTGATCTGCGTCGTTGACTATGCGCACAACCAGCTTTCGTTCCGTTCGCTTTTCTCGTCGGTCAAGCGCGCGTTTCCCACTAGTCCAGTCATTGCAGTGTTTGGCGCTGCCGGCGGCAAGGCGCAGGAGCGCCGCGAGCAGCTTCCGCGCGAGGCCGCACCATATTCCGACCTGATGATTTTTGCCAACGAGGACCCGGCTCACGAGGACCCGATGAAGGTCTGTCGCGAGCTTGCCGAACATGTTCCCGACGATACGCCGAACAAGATTATCCTCGATCGCGAAGCCGCTGTGCATGCGGCGTTCAAGGCGGCGCGCGAGGAGTACGTCAACCCCGATGCTCCCACCATTGTCTTGCTGCTGGCAAAGGGTGACGAGGAGCTCATGCACGTGGGTGACGAGTTCGTGCCCATCGAGAGCGACCTTTCGTTGGCCAATCGCCTGATCGATGTTACCCAGTTTGACTAATGAACCATGATGGCGAAGGCGCCCTGAGTGCGCTGTCGCCATAAACGTGTTCCCTCAATCAAAACATGCCGTCTAAGCCCAAACCCTTCTACGTAAACGGAGTAACCATGTCCCACAACACCCTGCCGACCGTCGCCGAGCTTTCGGGCGAGATGCGCGAGCGCTTGGCCAAGGTTAAGTACGTCTTTACCGACCTGGATGCTACGATGCTCGCACCCGGCTCGTGCGTGCTACGCGACAACGACGGCAACCCCTCGACCAAGCTCGTCGAGGCTGTCGTGACACTTGCCCGCGCTGGTATTCAGGTGGTTCCCACCTCGGGCCGCAACCGTACCATGATCCACGAGGACGCGCGCGTGCTCGGCCTCAACTCCTACATTGGTGAGATGGGCGGCCTGGTCATGTACGACCTCAAAGCCAACGATTGGGAGTATCTGACCGGCGACATGCCCTACGACCCCTCTTGCGGTCTCACGCCGCACCAGGTGATCGAGCAGACCGGCGTGTGCGAGAAGATCCTCGCCCGCTGGCCGCACAAGATCGAGTATCACAACGACATGTCGACCGGCTACAAGTACCGCGAGGTCACCGTCGGCATGCGCGGCGACATTCCCGATGACGAGGCGCAGGCCATTCTCGACGAGGCCGGCTGCGGCCTGGTGTGGGCCTGTAACGGTCACCTGACGCATCTGTCCAAGCCGACGACGCTCGAGCTCGATCGCGTCGAGGACGGTCGCGCATTCAACATCAACCCCGCGGGCCTCAACAAAGGCGTCGCCATTGCGCGCTTCTGCGAGCACCTGGGGATCGAGCGCGAGGAGACGCTCGCGCTCGGCGATTCCGAGTCCGACTTCTACATGGCCGATCACGTGGGCACGTTCTGTCTGGTCGAGAATGGCCTGACGAGCGCCGGCGCGCCCGAGTTCCTGGCTGCTTGCGAGAACGCTTTCGTTACGCGCGGCAAAATTGTCGACGGCTGGGTGGCAACGGCCGAGCTGCTGGTCGCGGCTCGTTCGTAGCGCGGTCCTATCGTTCTGAGCCATATCTTTTCGAGAGAGAATCTGGTGAGGTAATGTCCGATATCGAGAATCTGGCCGGGGACACGCGCCCCATTGGCGTGTTCGACTCGGGCCTGGGCGGTCTGACGGTTGCGCGCGCGATTGCGACGGCGTTGCCGCACGAGTCCGTCTACTACTTTGGCGACACCAAACGCTGCCCGTATGGCACCCGCACCGAGGACGAGGTGCGTTCGTTTGCACTGCAGGCGGGCCGTTGGCTGTCGAAGCACGACGTCAAGATCATGGTCATCGCCTGCAATACAGCGACCGCTGCGGCCTTGCGTCTGGCCCAGCAGGTGCTCGACGTCCCCGTCATCGGTGTGATCGCACCGGGCGCACGCGCGGCAATCAACAGCACCCGCACGCGCCGGGTGGGCGTGCTCGCCACCAACCTCACCATTCGCTCGGGTGCTTACACGCGCGCCATTCAGGACCTGGATGCCGGTGTTGACGTATACGGCTGCCCTGCCTCGAGCTTTGTCGAGGTCGTTGAGCACGAGCTCGCCTCGGGTGCGCATCTGCAGGAGCAGTGGCTTGAGAACGAGGACATCTTCGATACGCCTGCCGTGCGTGCGCTGGTTGGTGCCACGGTTGAGCCGCTGCGCGACCACGGTATCGATACCGTGGTGCTCGGCTGTACGCATTTTCCGCTGTTGGTGGGACCTATCCGTCATGCGCTGGGGCCTGGGGTGCGCGTCGTGAGTTCCGCCGAGGAGACCACGCGCGAGCTGACCGATATCCTCACGCGCCGCGAGCAGCTGGCGGGCGACGCCGCCGAGCCGCAGCATCGTTTTGCAACGACGGCCGATAACATTGCCGAGTTTGCGGTGGCGGGCAGCTTTATCTTTGGCCAGCCGCTCAAGAGCATTGAGCATATCGATATCGACGAACTGAAATAGATGTAAGGCCGCCGTCAGAGCCTTCGCCACACCTTTTGCCGAAAGGATATTTCTATGGAGTACATGCAGGTCAACCGCGCCAACGGCCGTGCCGCCAATGAACTGCGCCCCGTCAAGCTCACCCGTGGTGTTATGAAACATGCCCACGGCTCGTGCCTGGCTGAGTTCGGCGACACGTGCGTGCTGTGTGCCGCCACAATTGAGGAGGGCGTGCCGGGCTGGCGCAAGGGCGCCAAGGCCGGTTGGGTAACCGCAGAGTATGCCATGCTGCCGGCATCGACCGGTAAGCGTTGCAAGCGCGAGTATACCAAGCGTAAGGGCCGCTCCATGGAGATCGAACGTCTCATCGGCCGCAGCCTGCGTACCGTCGTCAACATGAAGGCGCTCGGCGAGTACACCGTCACCGTCGACTGCGATGTGATCCAGGCGGATGGCGGCACGCGTACGGCGAGCATTACCGGTGCTTGGGTGGCGCTGCACGACGCCCTCGCCATGTGGGTCGAGGCAGGCAAGATCGAGCGCATCCCGCTCACGGGCCAGGTCGCCGCGATTTCCATGGGAGTTGTCGACGGCAACACCCTGCTCGACCTGGATTATTCTGAGGACAGCCACGCCGAGGTCGACATGAATCTCGTCGCTACCGACACCGGCGAGATGATTGAGCTCCAAGGCACCGGCGAGCAGGCGCCCTTCGACCGCAAGCGTCTCAACGCCCTGCTCGACCTGGGCGACAAGGGCGTTGCCGAGCTCATCGAGCTTCAGCGCCAGGCCCTCGCCTAACCTGCCAAAAGGGGACAGGGTTATTTTGGTAGGTTTTATCTGCGAAAACGCCGAAGTATAAGACTGCCGTTGATTGAGAGGGGAGAGAGGCCGAGGTCCTCGTCGTCCTCAACTCGGCATTGCTATAGAGACAAAGGAGGCCAGCTATGGCACTAGAGAAGATCGATATCGACACCCTCGACCCGGCGGCGACCATCGTCGTGGCAACGGGCAATGCCCATAAGCTCACCGAGATCGAGGCCATTTTGGGCAAGGTCATGCCCGAGGTTCGCTTTGTGGCGTTGGGTCAGCTGGGTGATTTTGAGGACCCCGAGGAAAACGGCACGACGTTTTTGGAGAACGCCATCATCAAGGCGCAGGCCGCGGTAGAGGAGACGGGGCTTATGGCCATCGCCGACGATTCGGGCCTGGTCGTTGATGCCCTGGACGGTGAGCCGGGCGTGTACAGCGCACGCTATGCGGGCGTGCACGGCGACGATGCCGCCAACAACGCCAAGCTCCTCGTTAACCTGGAAGGCGTGGCGGACGAGGATCGCACCGCGCGCTTTATGAGCGTTGTCGCGCTCATCGACACGGACGGTTTGGTCACCTATGGTGAGGGCGCCTGCGAGGGCGCTATCGCACACGAGGGCCGCGGCGATCATGGCTTTGGCTACGACCCACTGTTCCTGCCGGTCGACACGCCGGGCAAGACCATGGCCGAGCTGACGGCGGACGAGAAGAACGCCATCAGCCATCGATTCCATGCGCTCGAGCATCTGTCCGCCAAACTGACGGGCGAGGAGTAAGCCGTGCGTGCGGTGGTGCAGCTCGTACTCAACGCCGGCGTGACGGTCGACGGCGAGTGCGTGGGTAAAATTGGGCGCGGCTATCTGGTGCTGCTGGGCGTGGGCCACGGCGACACGCGCGCCGAGGCCGATAAGCTGTGGGGCAAGCTCCGGGGCTTGCGCATTAACGAGGACGAGAACGGCAAGACCAACCTGGCACTTGCCGATGTCGACGGCGAGGTTCTCGTAGTGTCGCAGTTCACGCTGTTCGCCGATTGCCGTCACGGCCGCCGCCCATCGTTTACGGATGCCGGCGCCCCCGATGTCGCCAACGAGCTCTACGAGTACTTCCTGACGCTCGTTCGCCAAGATGTCGAACACGTGGCGCACGGCATCTTTGGCGCCGATATGAAAGTCGACCTCGTCAACGACGGCCCATTCACCATCGTCCTCGATACCGACAATCTGTAAGTAGCCAAATTAGCTACTTGCGCGTGGTCGCAACAGGGTGCTATAGTATTAGAGTTTTGTCTATCTTAGGGGTATTATCCCCTTTTTGAATTGCACCTTCTGGAGGCCCTGTTCATGGAAGAGATGGAAGTCAATCACGTCGACGACATCCACGAGAAGCTGACCGATATGGTGGGCGATCGCGTTAAGGTGAAGGCCAACATGGGCCGCACCCGCGTCGTCGAGCGCATGGGCACCATCAAGAGCGTCCACCCCGCCGTCTTTATCGTCGAGGTTGACGAGCGTCGCGGCCGCAAGTCGCGTCAGTCCTACCAGTATATCGATGTCCTCACCGGTCAGGTCGAGCTGTTCGACCCCGAGAGCGGCGAGCATATCTTTACCCCGCTCGGCAATCAGCTCGAGGAGCACTAGCGGTGACCGATCGGTCCCTGACTCTTTCCGCGCCGGCAAAGATTAACCTCTACTTGGGGGTTCATACCGAGCGCGATGACCGCGGCTACCACAGGGTCGATTCCCTGATGGCAGCTGTCGGTCTTTCCGATACCGTGACGGTTACGCCGGCACAGGCGCTGACCGTCCAGACGGTTCCGGCATCAGATTTTCCCATGCAAAAGAATACGGCGTATCGGGCTGCGGTTGCTATGGCCGAGCATTATGGTCGCGAGGCAAACATCTGCGTGACGATTAAGAAGCGCATTCCATTGTGCGCCGGCTTGGGCGGCCCCTCGACGGATGCGGCCGCGGTCATTGTCGCCTTGGCGGAGCTCTGGGGAATTGATCGCACCGACCCCGCGCTCGACGACATTGCGCGGGGTATTGGTGCTGACGTCCCGTTCTTTTTGCACGCGAGCCTTGCGTTCTACGTAGGTGGGGGAGACGTGCTGGCAACTGAGTATCCCGCGCTGCCCGCAACGCCCGTCGTGTTGGTCAAGCCGCGCGAGGCAAGCGTTTCGACAATTGAAGCCTATCGACGTTTTGACGAGGCTCCGGTGCCTGCAGACAAGCCCGGCGCGATAGCTTCTGCCTTGCATGCTGGTGATGCCGAGACGGCATATGCGCTCATCCATAACAACCTGGGTGTCATTTCCGCACAGATGGAGCCTCAGATACAAACGGTTCTCGATTGGCTGCGTAAACAAGGCGGCACCGTTGCTGTAGATGTGTGCGGATCGGGCGCCTGCTCGTTTGCCATTTGCGACACCGTCGCCACGGCTGAAGGGCTTGCCGACGCTGCCCTGCAAAACGGCTGGTGGTCCTGCGCGACGGAGCTCATTCCCAACACGGTTCGCATCGAAGTGCCAAAGAAGTAAAAATTTCTCTAGCACACGACGGAAATCTTTGTTACTATAGTCGAGCTAACGGGTTGTGGCTCAGTTTGGTAGAGCACTGCGTTCGGGACGCAGGGGTCGCTGGTTCAAATCCAGTCAACCCGACCAGAGCATGAGGAGGGACCGCTTCTTGCGGTCCCTTTTTTTAGCTATTGTTGTGATACCGCGATACCCGCGGTATACTCATTCGAGCTTGTCTCGCTGTATTGTGGAGGTCTACATGTTTGGACTGAGGGCTCCTGAGCTCATCATTATTCTCGTCGTTGTCCTGATTATCTTCGGGCCCAAGAACTTGCCGAAGCTCGGCAAGTCCCTCGGCTCTACCGTCAAGAATATCCGCGAGGGTATGGAGGGCGACGATAAGGCCGAGACCAAGCAGGCCGAGGAGGTCGTGGTCGAGCAGTCCGAGGAGGACAAGGAGATCGCTGAGCTCGAGGCCAAGCTCGCTGCTGCCAAGAAGAAGCAGGCAGAGGACAGCGACGCGGACGCAGAGTAGTCCCATCCCTTTGGGGTGAGCACCTGACCGGCTTGCCCGCAGGCTAGCCGGTCTTTTTCGTTTTGTTGACAGTTGATTGTTTGATCAGAGTTGGGGAGATATCCGTATGGACGCAAGCCAGATCGTACTGACCGCTGAGGGCCGCCAGAAGCTCGTCGAGGAGCTCGCTTGGCGTGAGGGCGATTACGCCAAGGAGATCGTCGAGGACATCAAGGAAGCCCGCGCGTTCGGCGACCTTTCGGAGAACTCCGAGTACGACGCCGCCAAGGACAAGCAGGCCCAGAACGCCGCTCGTATTGCCGAGATCCAGGCCATCCTCGCCAACGCTCAGGTTGCTGCCACCACAGGTGATCTGACCGTCTCCATCGGTTCCACCGTTTCGCTGATTGATCCCAACGGCGAGGTCATGGAAGTCACGCTCGTCGGTACCACCGAGACCAACTCGCTCGAGCACAAGATTTCCAACGAGTCTCCGGTCGGTCACGCCATCATCGGTCACGGCGAGGGCGACTCCGTCGAGGTCGTTACGCCTTCCGGCAAGACTCGCGTCTACACCATCGCCAAGATTGCACGCTAGACCACGGTCCCGCGTAAAGGTTTGTTTTCGCTCCCTGGGACCGAATCCTGGGGAGCGTTTTAGTTTGAGGAGCTAACTTATGGCAGAGAACCAGAACGCCGCAGATCAGGCATCGACGCTCAACGACGAGCGCGCCACCCGCCTGGCCAAGCGCGCCGCCCTGTTCGAGGCGGGCCAGAACCCCTATCCTGAGCACTCTGAGCTTGAGGATTACGTCGCCGATATCGAGACTAAGTACGCCGATCTTGCCGATGGTGAGGACACCGAGGATGTCGTGAAGATCGCCGGCCGTGTGGTCGCCAAGCGCGGTCAGGGCAAGATCATGTTCATCGTCGTGCGCGATGCGACTGCCGAGATTCAACTGTTCTGCCGCATCAACGACATGGACGAGGCTGCCTGGAATACGCTCAAGGCTCTCGACCTGGGCGACATCCTGGGCGTGACCGGCGTGGTTGTGCGCACCCAGCGCGGCCAGCTTTCCGTTGCCCCTAAGAGCGCGACCCTGCTTGCCAAGGCCGTTCGTCCGCTGCCCGAGAAGTTCCACGGTCTTTCCGACAAGGAGACCCGCTATCGCCAGCGCTATGTCGACCTGATCGCCAACGATGACGTTCGCGAGACCTTCCGTAAGCGTTCGCAGATTCTCTCCACCTTCCGTCGCTTTATGGAGTCCGACGGCTACATGGAGGTCGAGACCCCCATCCTGCAGACCATCCAGGGTGGTGCCACGGCCAAGCCGTTCATTACCCACTTCAACGCGCTCGATCAGGAGTGCTACCTGCGTATTGCCACCGAGCTGCACCTCAAGCGCTGCATCGTCGGCGGTTTTGAGCGCGTGTTCGAGATCGGCCGTATCTTCCGTAACGAGGGCATGGACCTTACCCACAACCCCGAGTTCACCACGATGGAGGCCTATCGTGCCTTCTCCGACCTCGAGGGCATGAAGGCGCTCGCCCAGGGTGTCATTAAGGCGGCTAACAAGGCCATCGGCAACCCCGAGGTCATCGAGTACCAGGGCCAGACCATCGACCTTTCTGGTGAGTGGGCCAGCCGTCCCATGACCGACATCGTCTCCGACGTGCTCGGCAAGCAGGTCACCATCGACACGCCGGTCGAGGAGCTTGCTGCCGCCGCGCGCGAGAAGGGCCTGGAGATTAAGCCCGAGTGGACCGCCGGCAAGATTATCGCCGAGATCTATGACGAGCTGGGCGAGGACACCATCGTCAACCCCACCTTCGTGTGCGATTACCCCATCGAGGTTAGCCCGCTTGCCAAGCGCTTTGAGCATGATCCGCGCCTGACCCATCGCTTTGAGCTGGTCATCGCCGGTCACGAGTACGCGAACGCGTTCTCCGAGCTCAACGACCCGGTCGACCAGGCCGCTGTCTCTTATACACATCTCCGAGCCCACGAGACATGCGCAGATCTCGTA
>USHF01000054.1 GCA_900554465.1 uncultured Collinsella sp. | reverse complement strand
CGTGGGCTCGGAGATGTGTATAAGAGACAGATCAAGAACAGCCTAAGAACCAGCTTGATGGCATATCCCGGTTTGACTTCAGCCGCGCCAAAGACGTGGCGCTCGGCGAGCTCGCTGCAGTATGCGTAGATGTCGCGGATAAGGTCCGCGCCCGAAAGCGTAAACATGTAGCCCGCGTCCGAAAGCGCATTGGGCGCGGCGGGCAACTTGGCCATGTGGCAGAACGTCTGCAGGTCGGGCGCCATAACATTCTGGTAGTCGAGGTGGCCGCTGGCATCCTGTGCGGCAAGCTCCAATTGGCGCACAAAATCCAGCGCCGCCGCTAACACAAAGCTCGGCGTAGGCGCATTGACGTCCTCCGTGGTCGCCACGAGCCTGCCCGCCGCCTGCGTGACAAGCCAAGCGACCTCGCGCTGGCAACGCACGGCCTTGCGCTTCACCGGCTTGATGGACGAAGAAGAAACGCTTCCCTTAGGCGGATTCGAAGCAGCCATAAGACCCTCCCATGAACAATCCGGCCCAATAAGCCCGGATGAAACACGTGCTACATCAGTATACAGGGGAGTGGGATAGCGGGGTATGAGCGCGCCAGCGGCAAACCGAGAGCATCAACGATGTGCCGATCGCGGAATGAGATCTCGTAATAATTGACTCTCGGCCATATTATTGAAGGGCATGACTCGCGTTCGTATGGTTGTAGGTGCTGGCGATGAACGACATTGACCTTGCTGTTCCGTTGATGGATGGACCAAGCTATGACCGTGCCTGCAGTCTCGTGCCTTCCGAATACGTTGAGGCATGGGAGTGGTTTCTGGGTGAGGAACAGCGCGGCGGCGTTTGGACCAGCCTTCCGCACCGCACCAAGGAAGATAGCCCTCAGTATCAGTATCGTTTGAGAATTGGCACGGACTTCTTTCCCGTAACGCGGGATTCAGGGATCTTCTGGCCGGGCCAGGACCGGGTGAAGCAAGATCCCAATAAGATCTTTGCGCTTTCGGTCCATAACTCTAAAAAGAGCTTCTACACCGATGTTCCTCCGCTCTATTTGGATGACGGTACGTGGGTCATTAAGTATTCGGTTCAAGCGCCAGGCGTCGTTGGTTCTCGAGACCAGAATTACAACCGTAAAATGCTCAACTGCATGGAATATGGCGTTCCAGTTGGAGTCATATTTGCAACCGAGGTGGGCTATAAGGTGCTCGGCCTTGCGTTTGTTGAACGGTTTGAGCCCGAAAACGGCTGGTTTGTTCTGCATGGTCCCGTTCATAAAGGCGGACCGGACCCTCGTTTTGCGTCCGACATGAGCTATCTGAAGCACATGCCAGTCGACATTGAGTTTGCCGGACAGAGTGCGATCGATGACGAAAAAGTTCGCTATGCGTTGAGACGCGAGCGATTGGGGCAGCAATGGTTCCGCAAGCAGCTCATTGCCGCCTATGATGGTCGCTGCGCGGTGTCGGGTTGTGGGGTTAACGAGGCACTGGAGGCTGCACATATCGAGAATTACTCGGGACCCAAATCACAGGTTGCCAGCAATGGCATTCTGCTTCGGCGCGATTTTCATGCTCTATTCGATGCTCATCTGATTTCGTTTGAGCCTGTTTGCGGCGAATATCGGCTGTGCGGATCGTACCTGCTGGATAAGACCGACTACGCTTCCTTTGCAGGTGCGACGCTAAGGCAGCCGAATGAGCGTCAGTGGCGACCCAATGCGGTGTTTCTCGAGGCCCATCGCATTGAGTTCGATCGCTCGGAAAAGAAGCGTGAAAAGGCGGGGCTTCTGCCGTATTAGCGTATTTGGCTTTGGCATTCTTTGACGATCGTGTTGTTTGATCGGATCGCGTGGCGATGCAATCTCGCGCACGCTCGCCGGTGCATGCTCTTCCTGATTTGTATAGCGAGAAGGGAGCGTGTATGAGCTGGCGAGGCGATGTCGTGATGGGGAAGTACGGAAAACTGCCGCGTGCCCTTATCGACAACAATATGTTTCCGGGCGTAGAAGTTGATTGCGGGTCGTTTGCTGTCGCCTGTCCTTGCTGCGGCTCGCAAATACCGTGTCTCGATATTCGGTTCATCGATGCACGTGACAGGTTCAGCGACGAAGTGAGGAAACGTACGGGCGTTCATATGCCGGTGTATCCGGAGAAATGCCCTGTTTGTGGCCTCGATATCGTGTACGACGCCGGCGACGAGGGGTAGGTGATGCGGAAGAGCTGGCTGTGAAGGCTCTCCGCCTCTACAAATAAACCCCCTCACCGAGTTGCCTGTGGAACTCGGCGTGATGGTCACGCGCCCAGGTAAAGAGCGCCTGGTCAAAGTCGGTGCGCGTGGCCGGGACACCAAAGACACCGGCAACTTCGACGCGCACAAACTCCAGTGCCGGCAGCTTGTTGATGGCAGTGAGGGCAAACGGGGACGAGGGCTCCTCGAACAGATAGCGGCTGCCTTGCAGCGCGTCGCAACTGGTGCACGTGTTGCCGAGTGACGGGGCTTTGGAGGCTCGTGCGCCTACGGGTTTGTAGCCACAGCGCTTAGAAAGATAGTCGCGGATCTCGCCCGGGACGCAGCCAAGAGCGGGAACAATGGCGAGCGCGTTGGCATTGGCCGTGTCGATGGTAATGTGCCCGGCTTCGTTGGGCGCGTGCGCAATGGCGATGCCCTTGCCGTCATCGGTTCGATAGGGAATGCCGAAGGCCGCGACCGAGGTCTCTTTGTGACACTTCCAGCACTCGCGCTTGCCCAGTACTAGATATATATACGGCGCTGAGGGGTCGGATCGGTCAACACCGGGCAGCCACTCGGCAAAGGGCTCGGGGTTGACGCCGCTGGGTACATACCAGATCTTCTTGGTCCGGTCCCATTTGGCGCCCAGCGCTTTGGCTTCTTCTTTGTGCGAAAAGGGGACATCGAGCTCGGTGCGCATGGCGGCTCCTTGGTGCTGCAGGTGCGAGTGGCTCAAGGATACCGCAGGGCGCAGACATCGCAGCGTTTTGTTGAGAAGTTGCGGCGCGGACTGCTTGGTTACGCCGTTAGATAAATTGGCAAGTAGATGGTCGGCTTTTGACCAGTTGGGCGGTTGGAGCAGCTTGCGGCGCAGTTTTGTGCCTGGCTATTGTTGATGTTGGGGTATTGAATTTGTTTGGCAGCCATTCGTCAGGTGAATTGATGCTACGTTGCGATGACGGTTGGAACTGCCAGCGGATTTAGCGACAAAAAACAAAACAGCCCAGAGGACATAGCCTCTGAGCTGCGAACATTTGGTGGGCGTTAGAAGATTTGAACTTCTGACCTCTTCCGTGTCAGGGAAGCGCTCTCCCCCTGAGCTAAACGCCCGATCAAGGGTGCGCAAGTGCGCAAGGGATAATATAACGGAGCCTGAACTCGGTGGCAAGAACATTTTTAAAAATCGCTTACATTGTGGAATTCGGGGGCTTTGTCATATCCACTTCAAAAGAGCCTGCTGCCGCAATTTGGCTGTCGCATAATGCAAGGCCATTGCAGTATCGAGCTATGGAAAGACGCCTGCGGAATTGTCCTACCGATAAGCGGACAAGCCTCCAGCTGATGCCTTCGCCGTGGTAAGGTAAGCCGAATTGCTTCCAGGCTGTTTCGGGGGAGTGGAATGAGCAAAGAATGTGTCGAGCAGGTCGAAGGCGCAGGGGCTTCGGTGCCGATGACCGATATATCGAACATTGATGTGCCCGAGGGCACCGACGAGCTCAGCCGCAGCACCCGCCGTGCATGGCGTGACCGCCTCAACGATGCGTCGTCGCGCAGGATGGCGTTGGGCGTGTTGGCTACGCTCGTGGGTGGCTCGTTTTGGGGCTTCTCGGGCACCAGCGCGAGCTTCCTGTTCGATACCTACCATGTCGATACGCTGTGGCTCATGAGCGTGCGCCAGATTCTTGCCGGCCTGCTCTTTATGGTCGTGGTCGTCGCGCGCGACCGTGCGCGCCTGGTCAAGCTTTGGACGACGCCGACCGACCGCAAGCAGCTGCTGCTCTTTACCGCCTTTGGCCTGCTATTCAACCAGTTTTGCTATCTTTCGGCCGTACGCCTGACCAATGCCGGAACCGCGACGGTGCTCCAGTGCCTGCAGCTCGTTATCATCATGGGCTACACTTGCGTGACCGATCGCCGCGTGCCGCGTACTCGCGAAGTCATCGGCATTGGCCTGGCCCTTGGCGGCACGTTTTTGATCGCTACCGGCGGCGACCCCACGAGCCTGAGCATCTCGCCGCTCGGCCTGGTGGCGGGCCTTATGTGCGCGGTGAGCGCCACCTGCATGGCGGTGATTCCCGCCAAGATTCTTCCCGAATACGGCAGTCCCATCGTTACGGGCTCAGCCATGCTCACGGCTGGTATCATCACCTGCACCATCGTGCAGCCTTGGGCCCATATGCCGGCGCTCGATGCCGCCGGCGTCGAGGCGCTCGCGGTGTTCGTGGTTATCGGCTCGTTTTTTGCTTACATGCTCTATATGCAGGGCGTTAAGGACATCGGCTCGGTGCGTGCGAGCCTCATCGGAACTGTGGAGCCGGTTTCGGCCACCATCACCAGCGCCCTTATGCTGGGAACGGTGTTTTTGCCCACCGACCTGGCGGGCTTTGCCATGATTATCGCGATGGTGTTTTTGACGGTGTAGCTGGCGCCAAGACGGAAAAGGCGTTGTGCCACATTTTCGCCAATTGATGTCCGTGTCTGGAGTTTAGCTGTCGATGCTCAAAATGCCATAAACTAGTAACGTTATGGACTTTTTCATTGCGACTCAATTGCGAGGATTTCTTTATGGCTGGTAATCACTTTAAGGGCAGCGATAGCGGCCGTCCTGCAGTTCCGCCGCGTCCGAACGGGGCTGGTAAGGCCGGCACGCCGGGCGGCGCTGGGCAGGGCGGTTCCGGTAAGCGCGTGTCCCCGGGCGAGACGGCGATGTTTACCGCTCTGTACGAGCAGTCTCAAAAGGCAAAAAAGACCGGCCGTGCAAGAGGGAATGTCTTTGCGGGCGGTGCAACCTCCACGTCGCAGCCGAGCGGGGCCCCTTCGATACCTGCGAACAACGCAGGTGCTGCCAACGCCGCGAATACCGCCGGCAACGTTAATGCCGGCAAGGCCGCCAACAATACTCCCTCTGCCGGTGGCGCGGGGCTTACGGGTAACCTTGGCACGATTTACACCGGCGCCTCCGAGACTGGCACGTTCGCCCGCCTGGATGATAGCGGTGCCCAGTTTGCGGGCTCGGGTTCCAAGGAAGATTATTACGATTTTGGCTTGAACTACGGTAGCGACGCTTCGTCGAGTTCGACCTCTGACGGTCTGGTCCGTCATCGCCATCGCAAGGGCGAGCGCAAAAAGCGTCACACTGGCGCCATTATTGCCGCTGTAGTCGCGGTGCTTCTCGTTGCGCTTGGCGCAAGCGGCTTTATGCTGCTTAACTCGGCAAAGACCGTAAAGAGTGAAGCGAAGGAGGCCGTCGAGATTGTCGGTGGCCTTAAGGACAAGGTCACGTCGGGCGATTTTTCGACGCTGCCTGACGACGCGAAGAAGATTGATGAGCTTTGCGACAGCACGAAGGCGGAGACCTCGAGCCCGCTGTGGACGGCGGCTTCGTTTATCCCGGTGTATGGCAGCGACATCAATGCGGCCCGCACCATGATCGACGCCCTGTCCGATGTCTCGAGCAATGCGCTGGTTCCCATGGCCGATAACCTTTCGCAGGCCACGCCCGGCAAGCTGTTTCAGGACGGCATGATTAACGTGTCCGCGCTGCAGGCGGTCGCCGATTCGCTTTCCAGCAGCTCGAAGGTGTTCAAGAGCGCCAACGAGAAGATCCAGGGCATTGGCGATACTCATATTTCCCAGGTGACCGAGCTGGTCGATAAGGCCAAGGACGGCTTTGCCACCCTCAACGGCGCGGTTGACGCGGCGGAGAAGGTCGCCCCCGTCCTTCCGCAGATGCTCGGCGCCAACGGCCAGACGCGCAACTACCTTGTGTACGCCATGAACAACGTCGAGATTCGTGCCTGCGGCGGCTTTGGCGGTTCGCAGGGCCTGATTTCGGTCACCGACGGCCAGATGTCGATTGGCGAGTTTGTTCCCCGCATTGGACTCAGCGAGGATGAGGCAGTCGAGAGCGTCGACGAAGAGGATGAGGCGCTGTTCGGCAACCACAGTAACCTGTACAACTCTGGTAACGCGTATTCGCCCGATTGGCCCCGCAACTCGCAGCGTGTCGCCGCGCTGTGGAAGTCCCAGTATGGGCAGGACGTTGACGGCGTCGTGGGTATCGACCCGGTGTTCCTGCAGTATCTGCTGGGCCTCGTCGGTAATGTCTCGCTGCCCGACGGAACGGTTGTCGACGGCACCAACGCCGCAAAGGTCCTCATGCACGATGTGTACTGGAACTATCCGGTCGAGGAGTCGGACGGCATCTTTGCATCCGTCGCCAGCGCTGCCTTCGACAAGATTCTCGGTGGCATCGGCGACGTCGACGTTACAAAGCTTGTCGGTGCATTCGAGCGCGGTGCCGAAGAGGGTCGTCTGATTGCTTGGATGAGAAACGATGATGAGCAGAATGCCATCAAAGAGACGGGCATTGACGCTTCGCTGCCCGATCCGGATGATCCGAGTGCCGATCCCGTTGCCGGCGTTTACTTTAACAACCTGAGCTTCTCCAAGCTCGACTGGTATCTGAACGCCGACACGCAGATTGGCCAGGGCGTCAAGAACGGTGACGGCACGTGCTCGTATCGCATCACCGTTACCCTGACGAACATCATGACGCAGGAGGAGGCTGGCAAGCTGCCCAACTACGTTGCGGCGAGCGCACCCGATGCCGCGCGTGACGACGAACGCCTGAATGTCTCGTTGTTTGCACCGACGGGCGGCAACATTACTGATCTGACCGTCGAGGGCACCCAGTTTGGTCTTGGCGCCGCTACGTGGCATGGAATCCCCTTCTATTCGGGCACCGTTGACCTGCATGCTGGCGAGACGACGACGATCACGTATACGCTGACCACGTCGGCCGAGGCGGGGGACAAGCCGCTTACGCTGCGCCAGACTCCTACATGCCAGGCGGCTCGCGACAGCGCGGCGGCGTAGGGTTTTTCTGGTAGCGCAGATAATCGAGTACCATTTTGGGGCGGACAGACAATCTGTTCGCCCCTATTTTGTAAGGAGAGCGCATGAAGTACTTTGGCACCGACGGCTTTCGCGGTGAGGCCAACGTTGGGCTGACGGTAGAGCACGCTTATAAGATTGGCCGTTTTGTGGGCTGGTATTACGGCGCCAACCGCGAGCGCAAGGCGCGCGTGATCGTGGGCAAGGACACCCGTCGCTCGAGCTATATGTTCGAGGCGGCGCTGGTGAGCGGCCTGGTCGCGAGCGGTGCGGACGCCTATATGCTGCACGTGATCCCCACGCCGGGCGTAGCGCATCAGACCGTGGAAGGCTGCTTCGATTGCGGCATCATGATCAGCGCGAGCCACAACCCGTTTTGCGATAACGGCATTAAGCTCGTCAATAGCGACGGTTTTAAGATGGACGAGGACGTACTGGAGCTCATCGAAGACTACATCGATGGCAAGAGCGAGGTACCGCTGGCCACGGGCAACCACATCGGCGCCACGGTGGACTATATGCAGGGCCGCAACCGCTACATCGCTTCGCTCATCGCCAGCGCGAACTTTTCGTTGCAGGGCGTCAAGATCGGTATCGACTGCGCCAACGGCTCGGCTTCCTCGGTGGCCAAGCCGGTGTTTGACGCGCTCGGTGCCGACGTGCGCGTGATCAACGCCGCGCCCGATGGCTTTAACATCAACGTCGACTGCGGCTCCACGCATATGGAGCGCCTGCAGCGCCACGTGGTGGAGCAGGGCCTGGACGTGGGCTTTGCCTATGACGGCGATGCCGATCGCTGCTTGGCCGTTGACGAGCGCGGTCGCGTGGTAGACGGCGACCAGATCCTGTACGTGTGTGGCGTGTATCTGAACAAGCACGGTCGCCTTTCGGGCGGTACCGTGGTGCCGACGATCGCCAGCAACTTTGGTCTGGTCAAGTCGCTGGAGCTTGCCGGACTGAGCGCCGTGACCAGCGGCGTGGGCGACCGTCACGTGTATGCCAAGATGCGCGAGGGCGGCTACAGCCTGGGCGGCGAGCAGACGGGCCATACGATCTTTGGCGATATCGAGCGCACGGGCGACGGCATTATGACCTCGCTGCGCGTGATGGAAGTGATTCGTGCCGAGCGCGAGACGCTCTCGCAGCTCACGGCTCCGTGCAAGCTGCTGCCGCAGGCGCAGGTTGCCGTGCGCGTAGCGGATAAGGACGCCGCGCTCGAGAACATGGGCGTGCAGAACGCCATCGCCGAGGCCGAGACTGCGCTGGCAGGCGAGGGCCGCGTGCTCGTGCGCAAGAGCGGAACCGAGTCGGTTATCCGCGTGCTGGCCGAGGCGCCCGACCAAGCATCCGCCGATGCCGCCATGAAGCGCATCGCAAGTGCTTTGGAAGCTCTTTAGTTACGCTGTTTTACCAAACCGCGTAACTGCTCGACGCTGCAAACGGCCCCAAGCGGCAATCTGACGCTCAATTTCAAGGGCGCGACCAGAAGGTCAGCGCCCTTTCATTTAAAGGCTTTAGCCTGTGCGGGGCGCGCAGCGCGCCGCATCAGAAACCACCCGCTATG
>USHF01000053.1 GCA_900554465.1 uncultured Collinsella sp. | reverse complement strand
TGATCCCAAAAAGGCTGGTTGTTGTCCTCGATGGGGCAGATGGCCTTTGCCACCGAGAGGATGTCCTGCTGGTTGGGCCTGCCGTCCGCCTTGCGGCGAATGTGCCTCAGGGGGTTGTAGCCGCAGCGCTCGATGCCGGGCGCAAGGGCCGGGACGGTGTTGAGGTCGGCGAAGTTGAGACATTGCACGCGGTAACCGTGGGCTGCCAGCACGGGTCCCACTTCGCGACAGAGCGTGCCTTTGGTGTCGAGCACGATGTAGCTTGCGTTCATTTGCAGCAGGTTGGGCTTGAGGACGTTTCGGGTCTTGCCGGCTCCCGAGGGGCCGATCACAAGTGCGTTGTTGTTGAGTCCCGTTTGGCGGGTGTCGCAGGAAAGCGTTCGATCCTTGGCGAGGATGGTGGACGATGCGGACTTAGATGCGGCGAGGCGGCTGGCGAGGTTAGACATGGGCGACCTCCTTGGTGGTCGAGAGGATTTCGTGGGCAAAGCCGAGCTCGACGGCGCGCTCGGCCGAAAGGTAGGTGTCTTTTGCAGTGAGGGACTGGATGCGCTTGGGCGTGAGGCCGCTGCGGTCCGAGAGGATTTGCGTGAGGGTCTTGCGGGTCTGCATGAGACGCCGGCTGGTTTCTTGCAGCGCAAGTGCCGAGCCGCCTGTCCCCTGGGGGATCAGCGGGTCGTGAATCATGAGCTCTGCATGGGGCGCCATACGGCGATCGTCGCCGCCCATAAAGATCACAGCGCCCATGGACGCGGCGAATTCCAGACAGACGGTGCGGATGGGGCACGATGCGAGGCGCATGGCGTCATAGATCGCAAGGCCCGATCGCACGCTTCCGCCGGCGCTGGCGACAAATATGGTGATGGGGCGGCTGGGGTCGGTGGCATCGAGCAGGCGGATCTGCTGGCATAGGTCGTGGGCCATCGGGGTTTCGATGTTTCCCATGACGGAGAGCTCGCGACGGGCGAGCATCTCATCGTAAATGCTGGTGAGCGTGATGCCTCGGGCGGATTCACGCATGGTGAGGGGGCTGATGATGGGGGAATGATTGGTGTCCATGAGGACTCCTTTCTGTTGGTTGTGTTGTGGAATAGGATTGTTGCCCGCGGAGGGGCTGGCGGGCTACAGGGTTCGTCCGAGCCTGAGATCGAGCTCGGTTGTGGGGCAGACTGCCTGTTCGTGCGGCTCGCAAGCGCCAAGGGCTCCAAAGCGATAGAGCGTTGCGGCGGGCGTGGTGTAGGCGAGCCGCAGCTGATGCTCGACAGGGGCACATCCGTCATTTTTGTAATGAGCCGCGTAGTACTGCGCGATGCTGGCGTTCATCTCGCTGCCATTGCGATGGCGCTCAAACTGGCGTCTGCAGGTCTCGATGATCTTTGCTACCGACTTGGGTGCCGTCGCGGGAACAAGGGCGAGATAGCCCTCAAATAGCTCGTTGATGCTCAGGAGGCACAGCAGGTCGATTAGCGTCCTTATGGCTGTTCCCTCGGCAGAAAAATGCGCGGTCATGCGGTTATATCGGTTGCGGTCGACGATGGCCGCATGGGGTCTTGGAGTTTTCTGCCCCGTGGTCCCGGGCTTTTGCCGCGCCTGTGTATTGAGCTCGACGTTGCAGCGCTTGAGGCCGTCCAACGGAAGGAACAGTGCGGTGCGCAGGGTGTTCCGCTTGCTTTCGAGTTCATGACGCTCGTCGGGTTCCCATTCGAGCTTGAGTTTCGTGTCAAGCGCCGTAAGCATATGGGCTAGGCAGCCTACGGTAAGAACGTACGAATCGTTGTCGCGTTTTGGGGCATAGGGGTCTGTCAGCTTGCGAATGTCGGGGTCGCCCATGATCTTTGTGCAGCGCTTCAGCAGTTGAGGGTGGTCGGCCAAGATCGTCGCGAGCGGTAGCGACGCGTAGTTCTTGATGGTCGCGGCGGCAAAGGCGGCGTCATATTCGTTTGCATATGCTCGCTCAATGCGGGCATCCAGAATGCTTTTCTTATCGCCGTCTTCAGCGTGGTGGTTTGTCATAGCTTCTCCAATCGGTTGATGTTCGTGCTGTTTGTTGATGTGTTGGTTGTCGTGAGTGATGTGCTTGCCGTGGGTGATGTGCTGACGTTGGGGTGCTATGCGGTTTTCAATGAGCCCGTGAGGCAGTTGCTGCAGGGGCGGGATGGAACGGCCCATGCAAGGCGGAAGGCATCGTGCTCAAAATCGAGACAGCAATGCCCCGGGTGCCTCACATGTGGCAGTTACCTCATTAAGTTGTCATTGCGTTTGGGGTTGTACTTTGCCGATCTTCCTTCTCTTACACGCTGAAAACTGAAACTGAATATGCTCGATCAAACGATGACCACCGGAGCGGTCATCTTTAAAGTACGTTCGTTTTGCCGATTTGACAAGAACTAATTTTGAAATTTTTTTCTACGGGATGAAATGAGGTCGGTGGGGCGGCCGCGTTTAGCGTCGTCAGCTTGGTATGTGGTGGCTCGGCGTTTGGGCTGGAGCGACTGAGCCCCGAGATGGCGTCCCGTTCATGTTTGAGACAATATGACTTTTTGCCCGTTGCAAACGGAGTCGCGGTGGGTGTTCTGTATGATGGCTCAGACATGGTTGTTCATTGACAGGGAGGCATATATGGCAATCAAAGCCATCGCGATGGATATCGACGGTACGCTCACCAACGATCAGAAAGTGATTAGCCCGCGTACGCGCGAGAAGCTGCTCGCGGCGCAGGAGTCGGGCATTAAGCTCATTTTGGCTTCGGGCCGTCCCGCATGGGGGCTGCACGCCTTGGCGCAAGAGCTCGACCTTCAAAACCATGACGGTCTGCTGGTGGCCTTTAACGGCGCACACGTCGTCGATGCCCAGACCGACGAGGTGCTGTTCGATCAGGCTATGCCTGCCGACGAATTGCATCGCCTGATTGATCACCTGCGTAATTTTGACGTGATCCCTATGATTTCGCTCGGTCGCGATTTGCACGTCGAGGACTCGTACCATTGCATGATCACGCTGCCTGACGGCTCGCAGAAGAATATCGTCAAGTATGAGCGCGACGCGTGCGATCTTAAGATTCGCGAGGTGGAGAGCCTGCATGAGGTCGCTGATGCTTATCCCGTGGACAAGCTGCTGACGGCGGGCGATCCGGCCTACCTGCAGGCGCATTACGAGGAGATGTATGCGCCCTTTAAGCAGACGCTTTCGGGCATGTTTACGGCCGACTGGTACTTTGAGTACACGGCGCCCGGTATCGACAAGGCCCGCGCACTCGAGGGTGCCCTGCCTAAGCTCGGCATCGATGCCAGTGAGGTCGTATCGTTTGGCGACGGCCAGAACGACAAGTCCATGATTGAGTGGGCCGGCACCGGTGTTGCCATGGGCAACGCGGTTGACGAGGTTAAGGCCGTGGCCCAGATGGTGACCGCCAATAACAATGAAGACGGTATTGCGGTGGCGCTGGATAAGCTGCTGGGTTAGAATCGCCGATAATGCATGGTTCGGGCGCCTGCTTACAGGCGCCCTTTTGTTAGGGAGGGTGCCGTGTCCGCATTTCCGTTCGACGCCGTTATCTTTGACATGGACGGCGTCATTGTCGATACCGAGTATTACTACCTGGGCGAGACTGCCGCGTTTGCCAAGGAGCTTGGGCTTAACCTGACTCAAGAGGAGTTGAATGGGCAGGTCGGTACCTCGCATCAGTTCTTCCTGCATATGTTGGTCGATTGGTTTGAGCGCGCCGGTAAGGGGCATTTCACTGGCGAGGAAGCGTTGGCCCGTTGGGACGAGTGGGCGCATGAGCGTCCGCGCGACTATCAGGCTTTGATTAACCCAGGCGCCGTGGATACGATTCGAGAGCTGCCGCGCCGCGGCGTTCGCGTGGCGCTTGCCAGCTCGTCTCCCATGGATAGCATCGAGGAAGTGCTCAACGCATGCGGGCTGTCGGATGCCTTTGAGTATGTGGTGAGCGGCGAGCAGTTTAAGGAGAGCAAGCCCGAGCCCGACATCTACCTGCATGCGCTGGACCTGCTGGGGCTGCCCGCGAATCGCTGCTGCTGCGTTGAGGATTCGGTGCCTGGCATCACTGCCGGCAAGCGAGCCGGCCTGACAGTCATTGCCAAGCGCGAGGAGCGCTTTGGCTTTAGCCAGGATGCCGCGGACAAGATTATTGACCAGCTGCCGGAGCTACTGGAACTCGCGTAGATCCTGGGCGGTACTGCTGTCACAACAGTGGTTCCGTTGGCATAAGAGAGGGGCGCGCTATGGCATTTAACGTGAGCGCACTGGGGTTTGGCGACAACGTCGTCGACCGCTACGAGCATATTCGCACGATGTATCCGGGTGGCAATGCGGTGAACTTTGCCGTGTATGCCAAGAAATGCGGAGCCGCGCGCTCCGCGTATATGGGCATCTTTGGTAATGACGCTGCTGCCGAGCACGTGATTGCGAGTCTTGAAGATGAGGACGTTGAACTAGCCAAATGCAAGCAGCTCATCGGTGAGAATGGTGCTGCGCGCGTGACCGTCGTTAACGGCGACCGTGTTTTCCTTGGCTCCAACGAGGGCGGTATCCGTGGCGATGCGCGCTATGTCCTCGATCGCTTTGACCTTGCGTACATGAAGCAGTTCGATGTGGTTCATTCGGGCAACTACTGCTTTACCGAGCGCGAGCTGCCCAAGTTGAAGGCTGCGGGCGTTACGGTCTCTTTCGACTTTTCGGACGACTCCACCGACGAGTACTACGAGCAGATTGCGCCCTACGTCGATTTCGCTTTCTTTAGTGCGGCGGATGCCGCGAGCGAGGACGAGATTCGCGAGCGTCTGGCATGGGTGAAGGGCCTGGGTCCGCGTTTTGTGTCGGCTACGGCGGGCGCCGAGGGCTGCATTGCTTACGACGGCGAGCGTTATTACCGCCAGCTGGCTAAACCGGTAACGGAAATGAAGGACACCATGGGTGCGGGTGACTCGTTCCTGACTTCGTTCTTGATGTGCTATCTCGATTCCGCCAAGCGAGGCGAGGATGGTGCCGAGGCCATCGAGCGTGCACTCGACTTTGCTGCCGGGTTTGCCTCGACCGTGTGCGGCATGGAAGGCTCCTGGGGCCATGGAGTGCCGATTTCCGAATAGGTGAGCAGTCCCGGGGAGTCGAATTGTCGCCTCCCTGGGACTCCATGGACAAAAAATGCTAAATATGAGTACTGTCACTAATTTAGTAACAGCGAAATTAAGCTTTTGAGGGCCTAGTTGGGTGTCTGCGAGCGATTAAAACCTGCTAAAAATGACTTTAACCACCTTAAAGTGCCTTGATAATGGATAGCTGTACATTATCAAGGCGCTATTTTGCCGTAAAATAATGTGACTGGATTTGCAACAGTACTCATATTTGGCATTTTTTGCCCACCGGGGCTAGCAAAGGTTAAAAACAGAGTGCGCATTTGCTAAAACTGTCGACTCGATGCACTCTGCGTCGCAGTTTTTGAGCGAGGCAATGCGTTCTGAGGTCCTTGTGAGCGATCTGATGAGCGACTGTGTGCTTGTTTCGGTGTTTGCCTCCGCCGGCGCATCGGTCTCGAGCAGTAAACGATCGAGTGGGATCTGTCGGGCGTATTCGCGTCCTCGTTTAGACGTGAGCATGCGTTCGTTGACGGAAAAATAGCAGCCCGCATTACGCGCGCGGACGAGTTCGTCCGAAGTGCCGCTAAACCAGTGGAAGATGATAGCGGGGGATTCGGGGTTTGGGATGAGTAGTCCATGCGATTCGAGGACGTCCAGTACGGCTCCTGCCGAACGAACGTCGTGAATTGATATCACACGCCCGGTAAGAGGATGTTGCGCGAGAGCCTCGCAGAGCCGGTCAAGTGCCTGTGTTTGCAGCGGCTCGCTTCCGGCAAAGCGCGCGGAAAAGTCGAGTCCCACCTCGCCGATGTAGCGCTCTTGGGCTGCAACTTCGCAAAGCAGATTGATTTCGGCAGGACCGCAGCGGCTGTCGGCAAGCCACCAGGGGTGAAGCCCAATGCCGGCGATGATGTCTGGTTGGCGATGGGCGCGCTCGTTTGCGGCCGAAAAGTCACGTGGATCGACGCCGCAATCAAATAGGCCCAAGCCCAGTGCCGTCGCCTCATCGGCAACGGCGTCCGGGTGAGCCATCAAATCAAGATGGCAGTGTGCATCAAATAACCGGGGCTCCATCTCGGCGCGCTCCGCTAGTCCAGGCGCTGGCCGTCGGCGCGCACGCGCTCGGTGCCGCGGCCACTGATCCGGCGGATAACCTCGCCGGCAATCATCTGACCCATGATGGGCGGCATAAAACTGGCGGTGCCCAACTCGGTGCGCTCGTGGATATTGGAAGGGTCGCGGGGCTGTGTCTTAACCGATTCCTCGCAGCTAAACAGTACATGTAGGCTCTTGATGCCGCGCTTCTTACATTCTTTGCGCATGATGCGGCTCATGGGGTCACGTACCGTATCGAAAATGTCGGCAAAGCGGAGGCACTCGGGATGGAGCTTGTTGGCCCCGCCCATGGAGCTAACCAAACGAATGCCGTGGTCCTGAGCATATTTGGCAATGGTGAGCTTGGCTGAGATGGTGTCGATGGCGTCGACGACGTAGTCGAGCTTGCCACCCGTCTGCTCCAAAACGCTCGCGAAGAACTCGTCGATGTTGTCGCTCAGCAGGTATTCGGTGCGCTTGATAACGGTGGCGGCGGGATTGATATCGCGAATCATGGCATCCATCACGTCCACTTTGCGCTTGCCGATGGTGCTGTGAAAGGCGATGGCCTGGCGATTGATATTGCTGGGCGCGATGATGTCCTTGTCCAGAATGACGAAATGACCGATGCCGCCGCGGGCGAGTGCCTCGCAGCAGTTGGAGCCCACGCCTCCGCAGCCGAGCACCAGCACCGTAGCATCGGCGAGCTTATCGAGTGCCTCGCGGCCCATGATGATCTCGAGCTTGGTGTCGCGTGTCTCGACGAGAGCGGCAGCGGTTTCGGTCATAGACATCCTCCGATGGGGAAGCGAATCGTGTTTTAGCTATCGCCATTATAGGTGTTATCGCGATTCCATTTGAGCCCTTGGGCTTGTTGAAATGGGATCGGGGTTCGCATAAGATTGAAGCAGATGGCACCCGTTGCAGCGGGTTGGCCAACTCCAAAACACGTTTGTAGCGTGAGAAGTGGCCGTCTTCGCATTACGCGGAGGCGGCTATTTTTTTTTGAGTACAAGATTAGAAAGTTAGACAAACATCTAAATATCGAGTATAGTGTGCGCGTTATGAGAGATGATGAGAGGAGGTCTTATGCCGGGAGAGGGTTTTAAGGCGCTTGCCGATCCAACGCGACGGCGCATTTTGGAGTTGCTGCGCGAGGGCAATTGCACGGCGGGGGAGCTTGCCGAGCATTTCGATATCAGTAAGCCGTCGCTGAGCCATCACTTGGCGACGCTCAAAAACGCCGGGTTGGTGACCGACGAGCGCCATGGCCAAAACATCGTATACAGCTTAAACACCACCGTCATGCAGGATTTGATTGGCTGGTTTATGGGCTTTACAAACACGGAAGGTGATAAGGATGAATAACGAAAACAAGGGCATTCACCCCACGGGGGTATCGTCGCGCGTGTGGATTGCGCTGGTCGCTCTGTGCGTCGCCAATGTCGTAGCGCATCTCATGGTGATGCCGAGCTTGCCTGCGCAGATTCCCACGCACTGGGGCGCGAACGGCGCCGTCGACGGTTGGGGTCCTAGCTGGATGGCCTCCGCGCTCGGCGTGCTGCCTCTGGCGCTTCTCGCAATGTTCTGCGTGGTGCCGCGCATCGACCCCAAAGGTGAGGCATATCGAACCTCGGGCAAGTTCTACCAGGGCTTCGTAATCGCCTTCACCTTGTTCATGTGCGCCATAAGCTGGCTGGGAGAGCTTACGGTCTGGGGCGTGGTGCCGGCGGTCGGTTCGGTCAACGTGCTTATTTCCGGTGTTGTCGGTTTGCTGTTCATCGGCGTAGGCAACTACTTGCCGCGTGTGAAGCAGAACTATACGCTCGGTATCAAGACACCTTGGGCGCTTGCCGATCCCGAGAACTGGCGCCGTACGCAGCGCTTTGGCGGTGCCTGCTTTATGGTGCTGGGTGTCGGCTTGATAGTGATGGGCGTGGCAGGCAGCGTGCTTTCGAGTGAAGTCGTCGCCGCGGTGATTGCGGTCCTGGCGTTTGGTTCGGTTGGAGCCGTCTACGTCTACTCGTATCTGTTGTGGCGCAAATCGTAGCGAGCCGCTCGTTAAGGTTGCGGAAAACTAGCGTACGCAGTTCATAGTATGTTCCGGGGGACTTTTCCCAGGTAGTATTAGGGGGTGTGGGCAACCATGCCCCTTTTTCGTTACGTTTCAGAGCTGGTTCCCTCATTTCGTTTCCACTAAGGCGAATCAAGAATAGGGAAACAGCAGGTAGAAAGGATAGAACAGGCAAATGGCAGAGTTTATCTACCAGATGTATCAGGCTCGCAAGGCCCATGGCGACAAGGTAATCCTTGACGACGTGACCCTGAGCTTCTACCCCGGTGCCAAGATCGGCGTCGTGGGTCCCAACGGCATGGGCAAGTCGACCCTGCTCAAGATCATGGCCGGCATCGAGGAGGTCTCAAACGGCGATGCCAGACTTACCCCCGGCTACACCGTGGGCATCCTGCAGCAGGAGCCGCCGCTCGACGATGACAAGACCGTCATCGAG